>JBCDHL010000146.1:0-5830 GCA_038750095.1 Chlamydiota bacterium | reverse complement strand
TCTATACCAAACCGGAAATTTCTAAATTGGAGAAAACCGGAAGTTTCTATTTTGCCCTAACAGTTAATAATAAGAGCTTTACATTAAAACCAACTTGTATTAAAATAATATTTTATACAAATCCTTCAAACAAGGGAATATTTAAGATGATCAAAAATACAACTTTTTTATTTCTATTATTAACTTCATTATTTTCTTTGCATGCTAATCAAATTGATTTAAACGATAATGAAATAGACCCTATTGTATTTGATGAACTTATGGACTCTGATGAAGTTTTTCAAGAAATTGAAATCACTATTAGGCATCCATTGAGTTCTAAACCAGATATCATATATCTATATGATGATCAACCGGTTATAGATTTATTCTTTAAACTTCTGGAATATGGGTATGGAAACCAAGAAAACTATAGGTTAATTTTTGTAAATAGTGATCGTAAATTATCCCAAGTAACAATTTATAATACAGAGTCTTTAAAGTATTATGGAATCCAAAACGGAACCTATATGATTTATGCTCCAAACGCAGGATATATAGTAGAAAAATAGGTAAAAATCACCCCTCTTCCTTAAGAACGACGGGTAGGATGTCTACTATACTGGGGAACCAGTTCAATCCACGTTTGTAGACGAGTTTAGCAGCGATATGACACGCAATCACAGCCTTTTTATGGTGATCGGGAATTTCCTCAATGAGCTCCTTACGGAAGTTTTTCCTTAGGGTTGGTAAACAATACTGAAAATAACATTGAAGCAATGGATCATTTTCGTCATTGCTCAAAGGTAATTCATCGAGATGATTGAGTAATTGATAGGTGAACTCATTAATACGTCGAGAAATAGTATCGGAAATTGTTGTCAAAGGCTGGCCAGTCTCTTTATGAGTTTTTAATAAAAGTTCTGCTTCGTTGCTCGCACAATCTTTCAATCTCTCTAATATTTCCTCGACTAGGATATCTTTGTATTCCAAAAAGAGCTTATCACCTAGAGATAGACCTGTAAGAACTTCAAATGAAGAACAGATCACTCCAGTCTTGTTTGCCGAGCTATCTTTAACAATGAGGCACCCCTTTCCTTCCAAAAAGTCCCGAGCTTCTTTGTTAAGGTATAGGTTAGCTCCCTCAATAATTGCTTTCGATGTCAACTGCCCCCTTTCATCCAAAAAGTCCTGAACATTACTTGCATTGAGCGTACGTGGACGGCCGCCGGCGGGAATAAATACGTCAGCATAGGTTTTGTGGACGTTATTTCTGAGAAGCTGATTCATCTCACTACCCGATAGCCAATCCTCAACCAACTCACCGTCGACTTTTCTCCAACATAACGTTTGCTGTGCATAAGCAGTCTTACTACGTTTGGCAAATTTATCTACCAAGAATCCCCCATCGTGAAGTTTTTCTGGGGGATAATTTTTGATCGGCTGTGAATTTTTAAATAAGTCGTATAGGATATCGATATCGAGTCCCTCTGGATCGTTAATAGTCCCTGATACGTCAATGAGGGCCACAACTTTGACGTAATCATGATAATCATGATACAGATTTTTGATTTGATTACCCGCTACGTCACCATCAGGTCCACCCGTCATTTTAACCGTAAAGGATTGTTTGGTTGGGTCGATTTCCAAGTATCGAAGAGCTGCCTCCATATAGACATTAACACCTAACGAAGTGACTCCATACTCTTTGTGGTTGATACCGATATCCGGTTTTCCTGAGATAAAAGTACTTCGCGGCTTATAGTCGTAACGGTTACTGAACCAAGCAATCCAATGAATCATCGGGTCATGCATATTCTCATCTGGTCCGAGATAGATATACTCCGGCCTTTTCCAGTACTCGACGATATACTTTGCGCGTACGCGACCATCAGGATCACAGTTTACGATAGTGATCAAGCTCTCTATGTAGGAGCGCTGAGCCTGATAGAGGTATTCCTCTGTTTGCTCATGTCTAAAATTCTCAAGCTTTTCTTCGATCTCGTCGCTCGAAACTCCAGCACTTTTAAATTCCTTTTTAAGAATCAAACTTTCGGATTCCAAACGCATATATGGCTGTATGAAGAGAACGCCTTTAGATCCACCTTCGGGAATATCTTTATTCTTATAGTGTTGAGTATAGGCCAAGTGATAGCACTCAGTAAACACATTATTCCGTTCGTGTACAACTTGCTCTGCCTGTTTTGGAAATACCGTTCTCAACCCGCCACGAGAAAGATCTTTGAAGCGAATATGGAATCCAAAAAAGTGCATTCCTTTAATAAAAAAGATCGCATAGGGTAACTCAGGAAATTTTTGAGTTCTATCGAAGGGAATTTCATCTAAATACTTTGGATCGATACGAAAAGCGAATGCCGTAAAATTCAGGCGATAGAAATTGGTCTTCAACGTGTGGTGTATGAAACTCATCCCTTGTCGCAACACGTTCTTCCTACGGATATCGTTTTCTTCCTGACCCGTATCCAATTTCTTTACATCTTGATAAAATTTTTCTCTAATCTTTAGATAAGTTTTGTAGTGGTAGTGGTGAGGATCAAACTTGTATTTGAAAGCTGCACAAAGTTGTGCAGTGAGTTCTGGATGCCGACAAAGAGCCTCTTCAATGTGTTCGACTGTGTATAAATTGACGTCAATATGAACAAGGGCTTGGTGAACGAAATTCACCATTGCGCGGAGGAAATTGCCCATAGTTCCAGAAATAATGCCTTTACTAACCAGTTTCGCATCAATTGTATCAAAGCTAGCGAAGTATTTCACAGTAACAAATTCGCGTAGAAAATCGGGGATATCAGCCACATCCCAAGCAGCACGCCCATCACTACCATGAATACCTAGCGCCATGATTAGGATGTTACACCTGCTATAAGGGTCGAAATATGTGGCATTGACCTTTTTCATCACCAAGTTATGGCGGTACACAGTACGGGCCAGCCGATAGAGGAAGTTATGTTTCGGACAGTTTCTCCAAGCAAGAACAATCTGCATGGAAGGAGCCCCTGTCTCCTCCCAATCCTCGTTATAGCGTACTTCGTATTGGCAGTTATCTCTTGTTTTGGCACGAAAAAACATATCCAAGGCAAGTATTAGTCTATTCAAACTCAATGACCTAAGAAACCTTGTGTTGATACCACCCATGAGTTTATCAAACTCTTGATCAGTCATGGTGGGGTTGCGATCAAGAACGAGGGCTCGTAGTTTCTCTGCCGACTCAACAGGATAGCTTGTCTCTTCCGTGTCAAAAGCTTCTGTAAAGAAAATCGTTGCTATCCTTATCTTATTACTCGTTCCTTCAAAAGGTTCACGAGAAATATAAGTTTGATAGTTTTTGATACCGTAATAGGCGTAATTTTTTAAGATACGTAGGTCTGCGTCTGCGCTATCAAGGCAAAGGACAATTGCTGCATGCTTCAAGTGGATCGTTGAGAAATACTCCTGAAGATGTAACCCCATGAGACTATGCACAATCAGTATGATATTTTCATGACTTACCTCGTCGAAAAATACTGGAGGCATATTTTCCACGAGCCAAGAATAGGCATCTTCAAATTTTTTTGATTCTTTTTTGATTATCGTAAAGAGCTGTTGTTTAGTTTCTTCGTTTGAATCGACAGCATCGGTCATCGGTGCTCCCCCTGTATTCACTTCGCCATAACTCCCTTATAACATAAATCAAAAGTATCCTGCTATAAGGAATCACTATCGGTTTATACCGATAGTGTTTAAAAATTTGGTTTTTGGCAAAGAGAAAGCTCTCGTAGCGAGAGATATCGTAAGTCGATGAATATTAATCAATATTGATCGACTTACGATATCCTCGCTACGAGGCTTTCTCAAAGCCAAAATTCCAAATTTTGAATCACTATCGGTATAGTAAGCGTAAAGCATTGAGCCCTACAATGACGGTCCCCCCTTCATGAAGGATTACTGCCAACCACAAGGGAACTAAACCCGCGAGTGCAGGTATGCTTGCAAAGATAATTGCCACAGTTGCAATCGTTAAGTTTTGCTTCACAATTTTTTGAGTCTGATGTGCTTTTTTAACCAACCAATCAAGTTGTTCGATATTATCTTGGAGAAGAATGACATCTGCAGCATCCACAGCTGCAGTACTTCCCACTTGTCCCATACATATCCCTACAGTAGCTCGTGCCAATGCTGGAGCATCGTTAATACCATCTCCAACCATAGCGAGTCCCTTTTCTTTGGCAATACGACTTACTTTAAGCAACTTATCCTCTGGACGCAAGTTAGAGTAATATTCATCAATCGACATCTCTTCAGCAATTTTCCTAGCACTTTCTTCATGGTCACCAGTTAGCATGAGGAGGCGCATATTTCTATCTTCATGCAAAGATCTCAGCGTATCTCTAATTTTTGGTCGTGGAGTATCTTCGAAATGAAATAAAAAGAGATCAGTCCCCATCAATAAAACCGCCACGAGATCACCTTGATTTTTAATCTCATCAGCATGTTGCCTTAATAACTCACTCTGCTGATCTGGGAGCCTATTCGCAATAAATTCCACATGTCCTATGACACAATCTTCTGAACCTTGGGCTGTTCCAATTTTAGCTTCTAAACCATAACCTGGAACAGCTTTGAAATCGTGGATTTTTGCCAGCTCTATCTTCTTTTCTTTGGCATAAGCTGTAATAGCATTGGCAATAGGGTGAATGGCATTTCTCTCTAGGGCGTAGGCAACAGATAACGCCTCATCTAGTCTATCCTGAGCCTTCGTCTCGATGTTTTTTAAATGCAACACACCAGTAGTCAAAGTTCCCGTTTTATCGAAGGCAAAAACCTTACACGTCGCCAACGCATCAAGGGTGATGCCCCCTTTCAATAAAATTCCATTTTTGGCACATATACCGATTGCACTCAAGTAGGCGATAGGAATTGCTATGATCAAAGCACAAGGTGAGGCAGCGATCAAGAAAGCAAGGGAGCGATAAACCGACCCTTCATACGTTAAATAGGGAATATCCAGAAATAGTGGCATTGTCATAGCAAGGACAAATGCAACGCCAATAATTGTAGAGGCATACCCACGACTCAATTTATCAAACCAACGCTGCAATTCAGGTTTTGCTTGCTGAGCTTGTGTTACCAGTTTAATAATCTGTGAAAGGGTTGAGTCGGCACTCGTATGAGTGACCTCCATGATCAGCGCCCCATCAAGGTTCGTTCCACCAGAAGGTACCTCATCACCTGGGCCTTTTGTAACCGGCAAGTTTTCCCCTGTTAGATGAACTAAATTCACGGATGATGTTCCTTCAATGACTTTGCCGTCTAAGGGAACCACCTGTCCTGCCTTCACAAGAATTTGTGTGCCTACAGAAATATCCTTTACCGACCTCTCGATAAGCGTCCCATCTTCCTGTACGACAGATGCAACTGTAGGAGAAAGTTTTGTTAGGCTGTTAATAGCGCTCTTTGCCTTATCTGAAACAGCGTGTTCCATTGCATGGGAAATAGCAAAAAGAACAAGCAGTAATGCGCCTTCAAACGCACTTCCTATCAATGCAGAAGAGAATGCTGCTAATGTCATCAGTAGGTCGATATTGATTTCGATATTCAACAAATCATCGATAGAATCGATCAGAGAGGGAAGGCCAACGATGACATAGATGAGGATTAGCATGAGATTAGATAAAGGAATTAACATGGGGTGAAAAGAAATCGCAAAAGCAATAACCAGCAAACAGGCTGAAAATATTGATACTTTCAGGGTAAGGTTATGCCCCCATGCTCTCGAACTAGGTGTTAAAAAAGGGCTTTTTGTCTCATCGAGCCCTAGATCAAAAAATTCCTCAAAAACTACAGGGTGACG
>JBCDHL010000145.1:0-5832 GCA_038750095.1 Chlamydiota bacterium | reverse complement strand
TTGTAATAGCTATGTTGTGGATAAATAAAGTTTTTTCTTTATAGGCTTAGTATATGAGCAAACACAAGACAAGGCCATTTCTGATCTACCTCATAGCCTGCCTCGCTGGATTGGGAGGATTTCTCTTCGGTTATGACACAGGTGCGATATCCGGGGCGTTACTATTCATTAAGAAAGACTTTGTTCTTAGCATCTTTGAGCAAGAGCTTACGGTAGCAATCCTACTCCTAGGGGCCACATGTAGTGCTATTGTTGCTGGTGCGATTGCTGACATTTTTGGTCGAAAAAGAACAATTATTTTTGCTGCTGTAATCTTTTTTGTCGCAGCATTACTGATGTCTTTGGCACCCAATTTTGCGACGTTAGTATTGGGAAGGTTATTCGTTGGGATCGCTATCGGTATTGCTTCTCTTGCCGTACCAATGTATGTATCGGAATTATCCCCCCCGGACATTCGAGGCGTCTGCGTAGCTTTGAATCAGCTCATGGTGACTATAGGTATTCTTAGTGCCTATGGTGTGAACTACTGGTTTTCCGTTTCGCAAAATTGGAGGTTGATGCTTGGAATTTCCGCACTACCAGCTCTGATCCTCTTTATCGCGATGCTCTACCTGCCAGAAACTCCTCGATGGCTCCTTAGTAAAGGACGAAAAGATCGAGCAATGGATATTTTCAAAAAAATAGGAAGCTCTGAAAAAGAAATTGAAAGAGCTTTGAGTAAAATTCAATTACGCTCAAGGGTCAAATTCAGTGACTACAGAAAATTATTCGAACCCTCTATCCGCCCTGCAGTTTTTGCAGGAGTTTTTTTAGCAATCTTACAACAAGTGACTGGTATTAACACCGTTATTTATTATGCCCCTACGATTCTATCGACAGCAGGACAGCAGAGTGATACCTCGGCAATCCTAGCGACCGTAGGAATTGGTACCGTTAATGTCTTCATGACACTTATTGCTTTGATACTCATAGATAGTTGGGGAAGGAGGCCACTCCTATTGATCGGTACAAGCATTATGGTTCTCTCTCTTACTGTATTAGGAATAGGCAGTGCATTTCCCACTACCGAAGATTGGTTAACCTGGCTTTATGACGGAAGCTTGTTTTTCTATATCGCTGGTTTTGCGATTGGGTTAGGACCTATTGCTTGGCTTTTTATTTCTGAAGCTTATCCTCAGAGTGTTCGAGGTGTAGCTATGAGCTGTGCTACACTCGCAAATTGGGGCTCTAATTTCATAGTATCCATGACCTTCCTCACAATACTTCATCATCTTGGGCCTTCTATCACCTTTCTACTTTACGCAGGTGTTGGAGTCTTGACGGTCATTTTCGTCTATCGCTTTATTCCTGAAACAAAAGGGAAAACCCTAGAAGAGATTAACAGCTTTTGGCAGGAGGAGAATTGAAAATGAAAGGTGTTGCCTCATCGGGACATCGAAGGGCCACAGATGCTGCATTGCGAATGTTGCAACTAGGAGGGAACGCTTTCGACGCAATTCTCAGCGCAGCTTTTGTATCTTGTTCCTTAGAACTTAGTCTTAATTCCTTAGGTGGTGGCGGGTTTCTATTAGGCCATCGAACAGATGAAAAAAAAGATTTCATCTTAGATTTTTTTGTGAACCACCCAGGTATGAACGCACCATCCCTGCTTCGCCCGCGAGCAGAAGAAGCTATTGTTAATTACGGCGGGACTGGGCAGCTGTATCATGTGGGCGTAGGTTCACTTGGTGTTCATGGAACGATGCGTGGATTCCAAAAGTTATATGCGGAATATTGCACACTAGACCTCGACGTTATTATTTCACCGACAATAGAAGCACTCGAACGCGGTATTGAACTAAGCCCGTCATTGGAATCTTTTCTGCAGTCAATGAAACCCATTATTGATGCTTCGAAGTATGGAATAAATCACTTTCATGAAAAACAGGGAAGACATTTTAACCCTCTACTTAAAGAATTCCTGGAGCTTTCTTCTTTCGATGCATGGATCGAGACATTATACGAGGGAGCCGGAACAGAGCAGTTTCTTGAAGAAGTTGAAGGGGCTATCACTCAAGAAGACTTACTAAACTATCGTGTAGAGGAACGAGAACCGCTTACTTATCCCTATAAAGATTATATAATTGTGACAAATTGTGAACCCTCTATCGGTGGATCAGCTGTCCGAAGGGGCTTAGAAGAGTCTTTGGCTGAAGATGTTTCCAAAATGGATCAGTTAGAAAAATCAATTTATCGTGCAGAAATTCTCAGAGATTTACAACCCGTATTTGCTACAAGCGGCACCACCCACCTAAACACTTTAGATTCAATGGGTAACGTAGCAAGCATGTCATTATCCATTGGCACCTGTTCTGGTTATTTTTATCCCAATACAGGAATTCTTATGAATAACATGATGGGAGAGGAAGATCTCCATCTAGCCTATGGACAGTCTAGAAGACCTGGTTCAAGAATCTGTTCGATGATGGCACCAACATTTATTAGAAAAAATGGTGAGCTAACAGCTGCTTTTGGAACCGGAGGAAGTAACAGGATACGCTCAGCAGTTCTGCAATTCATTTGGAATTTATTAGATGAAGGGATGAGCCTCAAAGACGCTATAGAGGCACCACGGTTGCACTTCAGTGAGAAAGGTTCGTTACAGATAGAACCCTTTCACTCTAAAGAACTCGAAACAGTGATGACTCTTAGGTACCCAGACCATCGCGTCTGGGATATCAAACACTTTTACTTTGGCGGTGTTCACTCCATAAGCGGCGATTACAATGGCTGGGGCGACAGTCGACGTGATGGCTCCTATAACCAGCTCTAATAGTGATGACAATTTCCACCTTCGTCAGTGGTCTTTAACAACGCAAAAGCAACGAGAATGACTAGTGCAACACATCCTAATGAAATCCCCGGAGCCATACTAGAAGCACGACGAGAGTCTTCATACCCGCACCCGGTGTTATCAGAACAACACCCAGCCTGTAGGGTATTCGAAAAAACCATAGAAAATACCAGCAAAGATGTGATCAGAAATTTATGGGCTATGTTCATCAGTCTACTCCTCCTAAATCAGTTTAATCCTGTATACTTGACATGAAAAGACTTTCATTGTTGTTAGAATTGAATTTGTGGTCAACAACTTTGACCCTTCAGAGTCTACAGCACTTCGAGGTAATGAACACTAAATAGCTGCAAAGGATCCGTCCACAAACGTACAGGGGAAAAACCTACTGTTTCTGCAAGAGCATGGAATTGATCAACGGTGAACTTATAAGAGTTTTCGGCCCGAATCGATTCATCAGCCTCTAATTTAAAAAAGTGAGAGCCTATATTGATCGTCTGGTTTTGATTACTGACGAAGTACTTTTCTACTCTGGCAAACTCTTCATTGTAATATACTTGATATTGGAAGTTATCAGCCTGGAAATTTGCCCCATATTCAGCATTCAAACGATCGAACACATTCAGATAAAAAGCTTTGCAAACCCCTTGAGGATCATTGTATGCGAGTTCAACAACCTCTTTATCCTTTTGTAAATCAATACCAATAAGGAGACCGCCTCCTTTCCCTAATCCTTTGGCTAAGCTTTGCAGAAAGGTGACGACTTCGTTAGGTTCGAGGTTTCCTAAAGTTGACCCCGGGAAAAATACAACACGCTTTCCCTCAGGTAATTGATCAGGTAGTTGAAAATGATGCACATAGTCTGTACAAACGACGTATAGTTCCAACTCTGGATACTCTTTGTGTAGTGACTCTGCTACTTTTTTCAGGTAGTCGATAGAAAAATCCATCGGAACATATGATTTAGGATTCAATTCATTGAGGAACGGTCGAACTTTTTCTGAGTTTCCACTGCCGGGTTCAATAATGATCGAATCTTTACCAATAAGGCGACATATTTCCTCTTTAGCCTCTGAAAGGATCTGTTTTTCTGTTCGCGTTAGATAGTACTCAGGGAGTTCGTAAACAGCGTCAATAATATTCAATCCCTTTTCATCGTAAAAGAACTTTGGGGAAATTGATTTTTCTATTTTGCTCATTCCAGTAACGATTTCATCAAGGTCGTTACTATTTTCTGAGTAGAGGTCAAAATATTTAAGCTTTTCTGTCGTAGCTGGTGATCCCATAATGTTAACTCCTGTATTACGAGATCGTCATACATCATGGCATCGATTCAAAGCAATACATTTATGTGGTTGAAGCGGGTCTTTCGAAGAAGAAAAAATCAAAAAAATTATTTCTTACACTTTTTATTTTTTTTGCTATGTGCCATGTTGCGGTTCTCATGGCTTCATTAAGCTCTTCAGGAGTAGACATTTTAGCAGTTTTTTCAAGTTTTGGACCAAACCGCATTGTACTATCTTTAGCAATGTTAGTTACAACTTTATCGATATGAGTGCTATTCTTATGGTTGTCTTTCATGCTTGGATAAATACCACAGAAAAAAGGAGCTCCGTGTGCTTTCGAAGCCCTCTTACTCCTAAAGATGATTCTACTAAAAAAGTTCGCGGCCATCATTTTAACTTTCTCTTCTACATCTCTATTGAACCTATAACAAGAAGCATTAACATTATCGGGAATCTTAGATTCTTTACCACTGTAGCCAAGTCGTACTTTTCCTGCCCCCTGAACAGGATCGTTGTCGGCATCGAAATAGCGAAGCTTGAACTTCAAATCTGTCTTTCTAACATTATTAATAAAACGCTTTGCAACGTCACTCTCTACAGATGGTGAGTTGTAAACGAACAATTTTACCGAAGACACCTTCTTTTGTTCGTCACTATTTTGCACGATGTGATGAGTATATTTTTCTAATGCTCTTTTAGCATCAGAAGCACCGAGGCTATGACCCATGAACTCTACACTCACTTTTTCATTGCCTGACTTCTGATAGATATCATTGAGGTGTTTCATTATACCATCTATGATCACATCCTGTGATTCGCGGAAACTTCTACGCCCAGGGCCTTCGAATCCATACGAAAATTCTTTTTCCGTGAAACTAATGTCTCGCTTTAACGATTTCGAGCAATAGGTTCCCCTAAAAACAACTTGTATCTCTTGTCGAACCCCTTTTTCAATCATCGCAGGTTTAATTACGACAGCATGAAGACCATCTTTTGATACGATTGTATGCGCCTTTTTCAGCACTAAGTTTCCTTTAGTGTCGTACATGGGGATCAAAATACCATCGGGAAAATTTGCTTTCTCATTATCGAATAAACTGTATATTATGTAGCGCGAAAGGTACTCGGTATATGCGTATTTACTGATATCAACAGCAGCTTCTGCGGTTGATTTTTTGGGCCGGTAATGGTTCATTAGCCTAAAGCAATCTAACAAAGTTTTATCATGAGAAAGTTGATTAAAGTAGGGGCTTTCTGCAGTCACCTCCAACTTCTTATGCGCAATCGAACAAAGTTCCCCCATGAACTTACACACTTCTTCTTGACTCAACTGATCAAACCTTTTCTCGGACGTCTTATAACACTTTGAGATATGAAGAAGCTCGTTAGATCGATTGTTATAAATATGCTCCAATCCTTTTAAAGTTAGATTAGAAAGCATACCAGTAATGACAATTTGCAATTCTTTTTCATTTATTGCTCGAGCGTTTTCTAGCCCATAACGCTTCAGTGCTTTTTCCGTAGTTTCCTCACCATAAAGAGCATTCATCTCATAACGGAGAGCATTTACTGTGAAGTAGTTATTCTCGTCTGGAGCCACAGGTTTATGTTTAGCACCTTTCAGATATTTATTGAGAGCCTCATTTACTTTCTGTCTATCTTTCGCTAATAAAGACTCTTCAAACTTTTTAATGACATTCTCGATCTTTGGAG
>JBCDHL010000144.1:0-5889 GCA_038750095.1 Chlamydiota bacterium | reverse complement strand
TCGAAATCCACATCCTGTAAGGAGACATTATGAGAAACGAAGACTTTTTTAAACACTTTGTGGGAAATAGTTTGACTTATGACGACTTGATATTGCTCCCACAGTATGTGAATTTTTCTCCAAACGAAGTAAAACTCAGTGCAAAACTTACCGAAGAGATTACCTTAAACATCCCGATCATCAGTTCTCCAATGGACACCGTCACTGAAGATGAACTCGCTATCGCGGTAGCTCTTCAAGGTGGTATAGGGATGATTCACTACAACATGCCGCCTGAACGACAGCATGAACAAATTCTAAAAGTCAAGCGCTTCCAAAATGGTTTTGTCTCCGATCCCATCGTTCTCGCACCAGAGGCAACCATTCGTGACGTGGTCGAGATCCGTCAAACAGAAGGGTATTCAATCATCCCCATCACAGAAGACGGAACACCCCGTGGAAAACTCATTGGAATGATCACCAAATACGACTACTCGACATTCTCAGAAGATGACCTCAACAAAACCGTCCTTGAGAGAATGATCGACATCAGTAATCTCTCAATTGCCACTTATAAAGAACTAAGTAGTAATGACATCTTTGATCTAACTCTTGCTAATAAAAGGCTTTTAGATAGTCACAGTGCTGCACTTCCTATCGTTGACAGCGTGGGTAACTTACTCTTTCTCATCACCCGTTCCGATCTCGACAAACACCAAAACTATCCTAATGCAGCACTTGATGAAGCTGGAAGACTCCTCGTTGGTGCCGCCATCGAAACATGGCCTCAAAAAGCCTACGAAAGAATTGAGACCATTGGATCTGATGTCGATATGATTGTATTCGACACTTCTCAAGGATACACACAGTATGAAATTGATCTCATTAAATGGACAAAACAACATTACCCTGAGATACAGGTCATTGGTGGAAATGTCATTACTGCCGATGCTTGCGACGCTCTTATCGACGCAGGAGCAGATGTGATACGCATAGGTATGGGCTCAGGATCCATTTGTACGACTCAAGAGGTAGGCGGTATAGGTCGCGGACAGGCAAGCGCCGTCTACGAATGTGCAAAAGCATGTCATAGAAGAGGAAAACGTTGTATTGCTGATGGAGGTATTAAGTCGAGCTCCGATATCGTAAAAGCCATCTGCTTAGGAGCTGATGCTGTCATGCTTGGATCACTACTTGCCTGTACATCTGAAGCACCAGGTAAGACACATATCAAAAATGGGGTCCTACTGAAAGAGTACCGAGGGATGGGGTCATTGAAGGCAATGGAAAAAGGAAGTTCTGTTCGTTATGGAATAGAGACAAGCTCAATTCGCATTGCTGAGGGAGTTTCAGGAATGGTATCATCTCGTGGTCCAATATCAAAATGGATTCCAATGTTATTACAAGGTGTAAGACAAGGATTACATAAACTAGGGTTACCTACCCTAAAAATGATCCAAGATAAACTTGCTGATAACGGTATTCTCATAGAGAAAAGATCAGAGAGTGCAAAACGTGAAGGGAATATTCATAGTCTTTACGAGGTAGGATCAGAGAGCTACGTAAGTAGTTATTCAACTCCTCCAGAAGAACAAAGTGAACATGTCCCCAATGAAGAACAACTATTAATGAATTAGGATTGAGCATGAACACAGTAACATACAAAGACTCGGGAGTGGACATCGACGCAAGCAACAATCTCATTAAACGGCTAAGAGCTTCCTTTCCTGATATCGGAGGATTTGGTGGTCTATATCCAATTGGAGAACAATACCTAGTTGCAGGTTGCGACGGTGTTGGAACAAAACTTAAAATAGCTTTCGGAATGAACAAGCACGATACCATAGGTATCGACCTCGTAGCGATGAGTGTTAATGATGTCCTAACAACAGGAGCCAAACCTCTATTTTTTCTCGATTATTTCGCAACGTCTTCATTGGATGTAAACGTTGCCGAGCAAGTGTTATCCGGTATTGCAAAAGGGTGTCGAGAATCTGGTTGTATTCTCCTTGGTGGGGAAACTGCTGAAATGCCAGACTTCTATCAAAATGGTGAATATGACCTCAGCGGATTCTGCGTGGGCATGGTGCACCACGACGACCTAATCAACGGAGAAAACATACAGTTAGGTGACAAAATTGTCGGACTCCCATCCAGTGGATTCCATAGTAACGGTTTTTCTCTAGTACGTCATGTATTGAAAAAAAACCATATGACCTTAGAGACACCATTTCCTTATAACGGAGAACCTATCGGGCAGGTACTGTTAACTCCAACACGAATCTATGTAAGCGAGGTGATGAGAATTATAGACGAATTTGAAGTCAAGGGTGTTGCACACATAACGGGAGGTGGATTAGAAGAGAACATACCAAGAATTATTCCTAAAGATTTAGGAGCTTGCCTCGAAAAAGAAAGCTGGAAAATACCAACGTCATTCAAATGGATTCAAGAACTCAGCAACATAAACGACAAAGAAATGTTCCGTACATTTAACATGGGTATCGGAATGACTATCATCATGAAACCGAACGAGGCACTATGCTTAACAAATAGAGAAAATGACTACGTTATTATTGGCGAAATCGTAGAGGGAGAAGGAGTTCAGTGGCAATGAGTCTGACAAAAGAAAAACGTTCTTCACATCGTATATTAGTGAGTTTGAAGCAAGGATTTCATGATAGTTACGCAGAGCAAATCAAGTCTAATATCATCGATTACCTAGATCTCGATGTCGAAAAGGTAAAAATAAAAAAAATTTATGGGATCAAAAAGTCCTTAACTTTTGAGCAACTCCAAAAAATTGCTCTAGGACCACTAGTAGACCCCATCGTCGAAGAGGCAACGACAAAAGAACAGCTTGATCCCGACTACGACTGGACGATAGAAATAGGTTTTAAACCTGGAATGACTGATAACACAGGAAAAACTGCACAGATCACGATTGAGGATTACCTAGGCACACCTTTTTATGGACACGAAGAAGTACACTCCGCAACACAGTACTTAATCAAAGGAGCTATCACTCTCGATGATGCCCAGAAAATCAGCAAGGAGTTACTCGCTAATGAACTCATAGAAACAATCACAATCCATCAAAATGACAGTGTTTACAAAGATAATGATACATTACCGGTCGATGTTGTAGATGTACATATTCACGATAAAGCGCTTATAGAATTAAGTGAAGCAATGCAACTTGCTCTAAATCTACAAGAAATGCAAGCGATACGCAGCTATTACTCTCGTGACACTGTCATTGCTGAAAGAAAAGAAAAAGGTCTACCTCCGAATCCATCTGATGTTGAAATCGAGGCTTTAGCACAGACTTGGAGTGAACACTGCAAACACAAAATTTTTAATGCCCGTATTACCTATAACGAAGGTAATCATACTGAAATTATCGACAGTCTATTCAAAACATACATCAAAAGAGCAACAGATGAATTATCTGAGAATAAAAAATGGTTAGTCTCTGTCTTCACAGACAATGCCGGAATTATAAAACTCAATGATGAATACAACGTCTGTTTCAAAGTGGAAACACATAATAGTCCCTCTGCTCTCGATCCTTATGGTGGTGCCTTAACGGGTATTCTCGGAGTCAACAGAGACATCATCGGTGCAGGTATCGCAGCACGAATCGTCGCCAACACTGATATCTTCTGCTTCGCTCCTCCTAACTATCTCTATCCCATCCCCAAAAAATTGCATCACCCCAAACGTATTTTTGAAGGTGTCCGAAAAGGTGTCGAACACGGAGGCAATAAGAGTGGAGTACCAACTGTGAACGGGGCGATAGTATTTGACGATCGTTTCCTTGGAAAACCTCTTGTGTACTGTGGAACGGTGGGTATCTTACCACACACAATTCATGGAAAGGCTTCACATTTAAAAGAGATTGTTCCTGGAGATCGCATCATTATTGCGGGTGGAAGAACAGGACGAGACGGCATTCATGGTGCCACGTTTTCATCTGAAGAGTTAAATGAACAAAGTTGCACAAGTGCAGTACAGATCGGTGACCCATTTACTCAGAAAAAACTCCATGATTTTATCATAGAGGCAAGAGATTACGGACTCTACCGTACACTAACAGACAATGGAGCTGGAGGTTTCTCCTCATCGATCGGAGAGCTTGCAGAAATATCCGGCGGTTGTGAAATTCACATCGATCATGCCTTGTTAAAAAGTCCCGACCTTAAACCATGGGAAGTATTACTGAGTGAATCTCAGGAAAGAATGACCCTCGTCGTTGATCAAAAAAATGTTATTCTTCTTAAAGAACTCGCGCAGAAGCACGAGGTTGAAGTTTGTGATGTAGGACTTTTCACGAATACAGGCTATTTTCATGTTACCTATCACAACCACTCTATTGCCTATTTACCCATGGATTTCCTACATGATGGTCTTCCTCAAATGGATCTAATGGCTTCTTGGTCTCCTCAGAAAAGAGAAGATTTAATCATCCCACAGGAACAAGATATCGGAGAGAATCTGAAAAATATTCTTTCACGCTATAATGTCTGTAGTAAAGAATCGGTCATCAGACAGTACGACCACGAAGTGCAAGGAGGTAGCGCACTAAAACCTTTAACAGGTGTTCACAATGACGGACCTAGTGATGCGGCCATCATCCGACCAATTGAGTGCTTAGATAGTGAAAAACACCACTATGAGGGAATCGTCATCAGTAACGGAATCTGTCCTAAATTTAGTGATATCGATACTTACGCAATGGCTGCTAGTGCAATTGATGAAGCGATACGCAATTTTGTCGCTGTCGGTGGCAATCCCGAACACATCGCTATTCTCGATAATTTCTGTTGGCCAGATCCTGTTCTCGATTCCAAAAAAAACCCGGATGGAAAATTTAAACTAGCACAACTTGTACGTGCCAACAAAGCACTCTACAAATTAGCAATCGATTTTGAAACTCCAATTATCTCCGGAAAGGACAGCATGAAAAATGATTTTCGTATTGGTGATACCAAGATATCAGTTCCACCAACTTTACTAATTTCTGCATTTGGAAAGATCCATGATATTCGTCAGTCGGTATCAATGGATTTTAAATGTTCGGGAGACATAGTATACATCCTTGGTGTTACAAAAAAAGAGCTTGGTGGTACAGAGTATGCAAACCTACACAACCTTTCTGAGGGTGAAGCTCCAACAGTCAATGCGAAGAAAGCAAAAAAATCCTACGTAAAGCTACACCAAGCGATCATTAAAGGATATGTAGCCTCATGCCACGACTGTTCAGATGGCGGCCTTGCCGTCGCTGCCGCTGAGGCTGCATTTGCTGGAATGCTAGGTGTCATAATTGACCTAGATAGAGTTCCTAAAGAGGGTTCACAACTCCCAGAAGAAACTCTCTTTTCTGAATCGAATAGCCGGTTTATCATTACAGTTGCCCCTGAAAATAGTAGCGATTTTGAAAAGCAGATGATAGATTGTTCACTCGCAAAAATTGGTGAAGTAGATAATAGCAAAGAATTCGTTGTCCTGAATGAAGGAGTAGAAATATTGAAGGAAACACTTGATGATTTAAAGTCTGCCTGGCAACAACCTCTGCAACAAGGAGGTAGATCATGAAGTCTGTTCATGCACTAATTATTACAGGATATGGAATCAACTGTGAGAAAGAAATGGCACACGCCTGTAAAAAGGCTGGAGCAGAAGCAACAATAGAGCACGCAAATGACCTACTAAACGGTCGTATCGATCTATCAAAATACCAATTACTTGCATTTCCAGGTGGATTTTCGTTTGCAGACGAACTCGGCGCTGGTAAGGCCTTTGCAAACCGTTTGTCTTTCAATCACCAACAGGGCACCAACCTAAAGAAACGTCTTCATCAGTTTATCACTAAAGGGAAGTGCATTATTGGCATATGTAATGGTTTCC
>JBCDHL010000143.1:0-5914 GCA_038750095.1 Chlamydiota bacterium | reverse complement strand
TCATCAATTCACCGTCGTATGTTCGATATCAAAATAGTTAGAATTAAGAGAGAAGTTACATAAATTTTGAATTTGTATAAACATATGAAATTTTTATTTACATTTTGTGTGGTAAGGTATGATTCCAACCTGGGCTCGACACATATCTGGCCTTCGGCCTTCATCATCAATTGAAGAGACGTTAATTAAAGGTACCTGGCAGTGTGCGACCTCTTGCATTTGCTAATTCCTTCAGGGGGGCCTTCGTAGAGAACCTCCCCACCATTTTTGCCTGCTTCGGGACCTAAATCGATAAGGTAGTCTGCATTTTTGATCATGTCGGTGTTGTGTTCGATGATGATCATTGTATTTCCTTTACTAACCAGTTTTTGGAGTACTTGAATCAGTTTATGGATGTCATCGCTGTGGAGTCCAGTTGTTGGCTCATCGAGAAGGTAAAGAGTTTTTCCTGTCGACCTTTTTGCGAGCTCTCGACTCAGTTTTATACGCTGAGCCTCTCCCCCAGAAAGGGTGGCGACCTCTTGTCCGAGCTTGAGATAACCAAGCCCTACCTTGATGAGTGTGTCGAGCACACGTTTGATACGTGGGTGATTTTCGAAAACAACGCGTGCATCGTCGACAGTCATCTGTAAATAGTCGCCGAAATTTTTATCTTTGTATTTAACTTCCAAACTCAGGGGGTTTAATCGGAGTCCTTTGCAATCGCTACAAACAACTTTTACAGATGGTAAAAAGTGCATTTCTACTTTCTTATACCCAAGTCCCCAGCAGTTTGTACACATCCCAGAACGGTGATTGTAGCTAAAATGTTTGCCTTGAAGTCCTCTTACTTTGGCTTCTGGTAGAGCAGCGAAAAAGTCACGCATGCGTGGCAATACATCCGCATAGGTCCCTACATTCGCTCTGTTAGTTTGACCGATAGGATTTTGGTCGATACTAATCACTTTGTCGAATTGTTGGATTCCAGAAATTGTTGCTCCATCTATCTTGACACGGTCTTTTTTGGGTAGCCCTTTTTTAATGGCCGGAAGAATAATTTCTTCGACAAGTGTGGATTTCCCCGACCCTGATACACCAGTGATACATGTCAAGAGACCTGTTGGTATAGCGAGACTGACTTTTTTAAGGTTGTGTTTTGTTGCGTTAGTGACTTTTAAAGCGTCCTTACCAGCGATGCGTCTCTTTCTCTTGTCTGACACCTTTTTTTTGTCGGATAGATACTGTCCTGTCAATGATTTTGCTGATCGCAAGATCTGTTTGTAGGTGCCTTTAGCAACGACATGTCCTCCATGCTCACCGGACTGCGGCCCAAAGTCGAGTAGGTAATCTGCTGTCGCGACTGTTAGTGGGTCGTGTTCCACCATCAACATTGTGTTTCCTAGCTCTTTTAGCTGTTTTAGAGCTTTATTAAGACGGTCATTATCGCGAGGGTGTAGTCCAATTGTGGGTTCGTCGAGAACGTAAAGCACGCCTGTAAGCCCACTCCCCAGCTGTCTAGCTAAACGTATTCTTTGCGCTTCTCCACCACTCAGTGTTGGTGCTTTTCTGTTAAGAGAGAGATAGGTCAAGCCGACTTCACAAAGAAAAGTGAGACGGTTGATCAGTTGTCTCTTTACTTCGTCGAGAAGTTTCGTGTCGCTTTCTTTGATCCGTATTTTTTTAACAAACGAAAGGGCTTCAGACAATGGTATTCCGCAAACCTCATGAATGGCCAGTTTATTGAGGGTGACATTCCTTGCCAAGGGATTGATGCGTGCTCCTTTGCAAGAGATACAGGTGTTTTCTTCAAGAAGAGGAATCACACATTGTCGAATATCAGAAAGGGAATGACGCCCAGCTTTCGCGAGGACTTCGTTGATACCTGCCCACTCAACATGAAGGCCATCTTTTGTTGTAAAACTCTTTCCTGATGGCGAGCCATTCATGATTACCTGTAACTGTTTTGTTTTTAGTTTACTGAGGGGCTTAAATGGATCGATGCCTTCTTCTTCGAAAACATCCATTAGGATGTTGATAGCTCCATCTGTGTACTTTTCCCCCCACAAGGAATGCATCAAGCTGATCAGGGAGTGGCTCATGATCTCCTGATTTTGGACCAAATTCGCTCCGTATTGATAGCCGAGTCCCATACATTCAGGGCACATACCTTCATTGGTGTTAAATGCAAAGGTGTGGGGAGTGATCTCTGGATAGGATTTTCCTGTTGAAGCAACAGCGAAAGCGAGGTTGAAAAGAATGTCTTTATCTCCGCGCATAATGGTTAACTTATTTTTACCAATACCAGCAGCGTTTTCCACAGCTTCGAAAAGGCGTGCTTTGATGGTCGAATTGATAACGAGGCGGTCAATAACGAGGAACATTTCGTTCTTTCGTTTTTTATCGAAACTCATCGTTTCAGCAGGTTCATCCAAGTCTCTAAATTCTCCGTTGAGTCGAATGCGGACAAAACCTTGACGCTTGAGTCTTCCTAATACGTCTTCGAAAGCTTCTCCTTTGCGTACTTCAATGGGAGCAAGAACCTGGATTTTCTCTCCTTCATCGTATGAAAGAACTTTATCGACGACAAAGTCTTTACTGATCGCTTTGATCTCTTCACCTGTTTCGGGGCAGTGCGGAACACCGAGTCTTGCCCATAAGACACGAAGGTAGTCGTAAATCTCGGTCATTGTTCCAACGGTACTTCTTGGATTTCCAGCATGAGTTTTTTGTTCGATAGCAATGGCAGGGGAGAGGCCATCGACTTGGCCGACTTTTGGCTTTGGCATTTGTTTTACAAACTGCCTAGCATAGGGGGACAAAGACTCAATATAGCGGCGTTGCCCTTCAGCATAGATCGTATCGAATGCTAAGCTGCTTTTTCCAGAACCGGAAGGCCCGGTGCAAATGGTCATTTTTCCGCGTGGAATTTCTAGGTCTAAGTGTTTGAGGTTGTGCTGTTCGGCTCCCGTAACAGTGATTTTTTGTGTTCCATTTTGAGGGACTTTTTTTCTTTCTATTGGAGGGGCTTCTTTGAGTTTATTGAGTCTGTCATTCGGTGTGGTATAAAGGATTTCGCGGACAGCTTGACCGGTTGGTGTATTTAACTTAGAGATCTCTTCGGGTGTTCCCGTCGCTACAATCTCACCCCCACCAGCACCGCCGTCTGGTCCTAAATCGATGATCCAATCAGCAGTTTTCACGACATCCATATTGTGTTCAATTACTAATACGGTATTTCCTCTTTCCACGAGTCGATGAAAAACTTTAAGGAGATAATTGATGTCGTGAAAGTGAAGACCTGTAGTGGGCTCGTCAAAGATGTATAAAGTATTCCCTGTTGAGGGACGAACTAATTCTTTAGCGAGTTTAACTCTCTGCGCCTCTCCACCAGATAGTGTTGTTGATGACTGGCCAAGTTTGATGTAACCCATCCCTACGTCGCATAACGTTCTCAGCTTATTTTCTATTGAAGGGATATTCTCGAAAAATGCATGCGCTTCTTCGACTTCCATCTCCAAGACATCGTAGATGTTTTTTCCCTTGTAGTAGACGGATAATGTCTCATGGTCAAAACGCCTTGTATGACAGAGACTGCAGTCAATCCAAGCATCTTCCATGAAGTCCATATCGATCTTTGTCATTCCCATACCGCCACACTGTGGGCAGGAACCCTCTTTAACATTGAAGCTGAACCGACCTGCCTTATAGCCTCTAGCCTTACTTTCGGGAAGCTTAGCAAATAAATCACGGATGTCATCAAAAACTTTGATATATGTCGACGGGTTCGATCTTGGGTTTCGACCTATAGGAGATTGGTCGATGGCGATGACTTTATCGAGGTGCTGCAATCCAGTCAGAGCTTGATGTTTGCCGGGCCTCTGTTCCGACTTGTGAAGTTCGTTGGAGAGTACAGGATATAAAGTGTCCGTTATCAATGACGACTTCCCCGAACCTGACACTCCAGTCACGCAAATGAAGCAGCTGAGGGGGATTTTTACCGAGACATCTTTCAGGTTATGATGTGAAACTTTTTTCAGATGTAGCCATTTCCGACCCGTTTTACGACGTTTTTCAGGAATAGCTATCGTCTGCCTTCCCGTTAAGTAGTCAGCAGTGATCGACTGTTTATTCTTTAAAAACTTTAGTAGGGAACCGTTGTGGATAATCTTGCCACCACGTGCTCCAGCATGAGGTCCAAAATCGACGATTCGGTCTGCTGCCCAAATAGTCTCTTCATCATGCTCCACAACGATGACAGTATTTCCCATGTTCTTCAGGTGTTGAAGGGTGTTGATTAATTTTTTATTGTCGCGAGGGTGTAAACCAATGGAGGGTTCGTCGAGAATGTAGGTAATGCCGACCAACCCACAACCAATTTGTGAGGCTAACCGTACGCGTTGTGCTTCTCCTCCTGAGAGTGTAGGGGCAGTGCGGTTCAGTGTTAAGTAGTGCAAACCAACTTCTTCCAGAAAGTGAAGCCGCTCTTTGATTTCTTTAAGTAACTCATCGGCGATCAAAAGCTCTTGTTCGGAAAGAGATAGTTTTTTGAAAAAATTATAGCACTCGCTAATGGTCATGCGGGTGAGCTCTCCAATCGTCGCACCTGCAAGGAGTGCTGCTGTGGGGTAGGGCTTTAATCGTTGACCTTGACATTCTGGGCAGACTTGTATGTCCATCAGCTTTTGCATATTCTTTCTGTAACGCTCACTTTTCGCTTCTGCGTAGCGGTGGTGAGCTTCATAAAGGACACCTCGCCAACGGACGTGATCCGTCCACCTAGCTCCTGTGTGTGGATGGATAAAGAACATTCTTGTCCATTTCTTCTCGGTCCCGTAGAGAAAAACGTCTTTTGCTTTCTTTGGCAATTTTTTCCAGGGAGTTTGAATGTCGAAATCATATATGCGAGCAAGGTTGTTGTAGATGTTTCCGTAACGAACCGTTTCATAGGAACTTGCAATTGAACAGCAGTCTTCGGCAATGCTTAAAGAGGGTTCTATGACCTGTTCTAAATCAAATTCATTCACTATTCCCATACCGTTGCACCGTTCGCACATGCCAGCAGGGCTATTAAAGGAAAAGTCTTGAGGTTCCAACGAAGAGTAAGAAAAGCCGGACTTCACTGAATAGGCGTGCATCGAAAAAAAGTGATCGTCAGCACTATCAACCATGTGGGCAATACATGTTCCTTCGCTGAATTGTAATGCAGCAATGACCGCTTCGGCAGTACGGGAATTTGTCGAGGGTTCGATCTTCAAACGGTCCATAACCACATCTACATCATGACCTACACTCCCATCAAGTGTTAACTCTTCGGATAGGTTCACAAAGTTGCCATCTACCCTGGCCCTGGTGAAGCCTTTTCGTAGCAAATCCTGAAAATCCTCTTTAAACTCTGCTTTCTTCGAACGTGCATAGGGAGATAGGATGATGACTTTACTTCCCATGGGCAAGCTTTGTACTGTTCGAATAATCCGCTCGCGACTCTGTGAGGTGACTGGTTCTCCACTGATAGGACAGTGAGGGGTAGCGACCCTCGCGTATAAAACCCTTAAGTAATCATAGACCTCAGTCATCGTCCCAACTGTAGATCGTGGATTTTTACCGGCGGACTTCTGTTCGATAGAAATTGTTGGTGTGATACCTTCGGCACTCTCCAAATCAGGTTTGGCCATATCTCCCATTTGACGACGAGCAAATGTCGACATAGACTCAATATACCGTCGCTGACCCTCAACATATAAGGTGTCAAAAGCTAAAGAAGATTTACCAGACCCTGAAACACCGGTGAATACAGTCAACTCTCCTGAAGGAATGGACAGGTCTACCGACTGCAGATTATGGACACTGACTTGTTTTAAAATAATCTGACGATTATTCACTTTAAAATTTTATTTAGTATGGTTATAAGGGTTATTTTATGAGTACTTGATTATAG
>JBCDHL010000142.1:0-5921 GCA_038750095.1 Chlamydiota bacterium | reverse complement strand
TCAGTTCGCTTATCTCAATTTTGACCTTATGTAATGTAGAAACAAAAAATAAATTCAAGATTTACCCAGAATAATTTTGGATTGTAGATAACCACAAGCAAAACTTTTTGATAAAACAAAAAAACGTTGTTTCGTCAAAAAGTTTTGGTTATACCGATCGGTATAACAACCCCAAAAAAATAAAAAAACGATACCTCGTTTTAAACTAAAGCGCCACCTAATCGGTTATGCAAAGTTATCTAAAGAGTGCAGGTGCCTGTTAAAAAATGTTACCCTGATTTGCACCATGTCAAAATCCCAAGTTTTGAATCACGATTGGTATACTAAAGGATTTTTTAGGAACAACGTCGTTTTTTGTTGACGAATATCCCTGAGAGCATTAGATTTCACAAATACTCATTTAGATTGAACTTCATAATTAACTGGAACCATCCACACTTACAAGGAGAATATTATGGCTAAAGTCGTTGCTCAACAATCAGTTATAGGTGAAATAGGTGCAAATATAAAACTTGGAGATGCTAGTTTCAGAGGACAAGTTAACCGTTGGGGTAGCAAACCTTTGAAGGATAATAATGAAAGTCTGACTAAATTTGGATCACTGAAAGGTAGAGGTATTTGTTTTCTTAACTTTGTAGCTACGCCATTTCGTGAAATATACCGTGAAGGAAAAAACATTCTTGTTGTTGCAGAAAAAACTCTCAACTTTGTGCGTATTTTCTTCCAGTGCATTTTTAGAGAAGATGGTATGAGCTGGAGCGATTGTCGTAGCAGACTTGGAGATATTGTTTCTTCATTTACAGCTCTTTTCTGCCGCCTTCCAACAGTTATCCTTGATGAACTTAAACTTGGTACCGGTATCCTTTACCCTGGAGCAGCTATCAGGCACAATGCGTGAATTTAATTCGGTATACCCCAACACAACTTTCTGTGGCCTGTGTTGGGGTTACTGATTTTTACTTGATGAACAATTTCCAAACTATTAAGATCGATAATCTTACATCAACTTAAGCTCGGTATCGAAAATGTTTGGAGTTCACGACAGAAATTCTTATCTTCATATTGACACCTCGACTCCAAAAACCACCTTTAATGATTTTAACGAAAGTTACGCTAGCAACCAAATTAAAAGAGTATTCCATCGTCCCCTATTCACTAAAGAATTCTCAAATAAGAATTTTTCCTCTTGGAAGGGACGTTGTGTCTGTGTAGTCAAATTCTGTCATAACCTTTTGAGAGAGCCGTTTCGATTCCTGAAAAGTGCTATTGTCATCATGATTATAAGCTTAAAAGCCTTTTTACATCTTCTAAATGCACCTTTTTCGAACTCTGAGCGATCGGTAATCGATAAATCTCTGGTTGTTCTAATTGATGCAAGTGCGGGAATCTTTATTAGACCAGTTGGATTTTTTGTTGATATGCTTCAACTAGCTTCTGGAGCCATCCTACATCCCACTTTGGCGATTCATTAACCACAAAATTTTCCTTTAATGTTTATAAAGAAAAATTTATGCTCATCCTAAAAAAGCAAAACTTATTTTGAGGTGAGCATTGAAATCGATACTCCTAAACGGTCTTGACCTGACTCTTGAAAAAGCCATATCCATAAGCAAAGGGGCTCCAATAAAAATAAGTCCAACAGCTCGTAAGAAGATAACAGCCAGTAGAAAACTAGTTCAAAGATTAGCTCAAGGTGATGATCCGTACTACGGAATCAATACAGGATTTGGATATTTAGCAAATGAAAAAATAGCTCCTCACGAGCTCGAACTTCTCCAGGAAAATATTATAACCAGCCATGCATCTGGATACGGCGACTCATTAAGCATCGCAGAAACACGTTTAAGCATGGCTTTACGCCTTAATGTTCTAGTTAAAGGATATACTGGAGTAAGATATGAGCTGTGTCAGGCACTACTCAATTTAATTAATGAGGAAGTTTACCCAGTCATTCCAAAATACGGATCTGTCGGAGCAAGTGGTGACCTAGCACCTCTCGCCCACCTATCTCTTGCCTTAATAGGTAAAGGTAAGGTTTCTTACAAAGGAAAAAAAATGACTGCAAAGAGAGCGTTAAATCTTGCAGGATTAAAGCCCATTAAACTTGCTGCTAAGGAAGGGCTTTCACTCGTTAATGGAACGCAGATCATGTTAAGTATAGGCTCTATCTCACTATCAGATGCATTGACCTTAGCTTTAAAAAGTGACCTCGTTACTGCACTATCCTATGAAGCCATGGATGCCCATGTTAATGCCCTACACTCACGCCTGCACGAGTTGCGCTCACAACAGGGTCAAGTAATCGTCGCTAAAAACATCTCTCGCTTCCTATCTGGCTCTTCACTATTTAATACTGAACACTCTAGAAATCGCGTGCAAGATCCTTATTCGTTAAGGTGTGCCCCACAAGTTCATGGAGCATGCCTCGACTCACTTTTGTACAGTAAAAGTATCATTAGCAAGGAACTCAATGCTGTCACTGACAATCCCCTTGTTTTTGTCGACGAAAATACAGTGATAAGTGGTGGTAATTTTCATGGTCAACCATTAGCAATGGCATTGGATTTCGCTTGTATGGCTGTATCTGAATTAGGAAATATCTCTGAAAGACGCTTAGAAATACTCCTTAACCCCAATACCAATCACCTTTCCCCCTTTCTATCATCTCAAGCAGGTGTGGATTCTGGGCTAATGGCCGCACAGTATCTAGCAGCCTCTCTTGTTAATGAGAATAAAATTTTGGCGAATCCGGCGTGCACAGACTCAATTCCAGGTAATGTCGGTATCGAAGACCACGTCTCGATGGGAGTGACTTCAGCTCGTAAACTCAAACAGATTACCAACAACACAAAAGTCATTATTGCTATAGAAATGCTTGCCGCTGCCCAGGCAATAGACTTGAAAAAACGAAAAAAACTTGGGAAACAGACAAAAAAACTATATCATGCACTAAGAACTTCCGTACCAAAGTGGTCAATCGAACGTATTTTATCGGATGATGTCCATGAAGCTGTAGAAGTACTCAGTCAATTTTCAATTTAAGGAGGAGCAAATGACCGCAACAAAAGAAGATAAAGGATCAAAAACTGCCATTGAATCTTTTTTAAAAAAATATGCTACACACCCCCAGTATACTCCACCAACTGGCTCCGAACTACATGCTGCGTCTTGGCAAATCGAAGCACCCATTCGTATGCTGCTAAACAACCTCTGTGATGAGGTTGCAGAGGATCCAAATCACCTCATCGTCTATGGAGGAACGGGACAAGCCGCGAGAAATCAGGAATGTGTTGAGAAAATCTTGAGAGCACTTCTCTCACTTCGTGAAGACGAAAGTCTACTGGTACAGTCCGGAAAGCCTGTGGCCATCCTACCTACGCATCCAGAAGCTCCCAGAGTACTTATAGCCAACAGTAACCTCGTTCCAAATTGGGCTACTTGGGAACATTTCAACGAACTTAAAGAACGCGGGCTCATCATGTTTGGCCAAATGACAGCGGGAAGCTGGATCTACATCGGTTCCCAAGGAATTCTTCAAGGAACCTACGAAACTTTTGCTTCAGCGGCACGTAAACATTTCGGTGGTACCTTAAAAGGGACGTTAACAGTGACTGGTGGTCTAGGCGGAATGGGAGGTGCTCAACCTTTAGCTGTCACAATGAATGATGGGGTGTTATTGGGTGTAGATATCGATTCCTCACGCATTGAAAAGCGTTTACAAACTCGCTATCTCGACAAAATGACGGATAATTATCAAGAAGCTGTTCGTTGGGTTTTAGAGGCGAAAGAAAATAAGCAACCATTTTCAGTGGGTCTTATCGGAGATATAGGAACAGTTCTTCATCAATTACTACAGGACGGTATAACACCAGACCTAGCGACAGATCAAACGTCTGCGCATGACCCTCTTTACGGATATATCCCTTCAGGATACAAAATCAATGAGGCTAAGGAACTTAGAAATAAAGATCCCGAACTATATAAGAAAAAATCATTAGAAAGTATGGCTAAACATACACATGCCCTTTTAGAAATGCAAAAGAAGGGAAGTATTGTATTCGACTACGGTAACAATCTACGAGAATTTGCCCGTCAAGGAGGCGAGGATAATGCTTTCAACATCCCTGGATTTGTTCCTGAATATATCCGTCCATTATTTTGCGAGGGTAAAGGGCCATTTAGGTGGGCTGCACTCTCCGGAGACCCCGAAGATATCTATAAAACTGACAGAGCACTGATGAAGGCATTTCCTGACGATTCTCTTCTTATCAACTGGTTGAAGCAGGCAGGAGAAAAGGTAGCTTTCCAAGGACTGCCATCAAGGATCTGCTGGTTTGGCTTGGGTGACCGTTTAAAAGCAGGACTTCTCTTTAACGAAATGGTTCGAAAAGGAGAGTTATCAGCACCCATTGTCATCGGAAGAGATCACCTTGATACTGGCTCTGTCGCTTCACCATTCAGAGAGACCGAAGGAATGAAAGATGGATCAGATGCCGTATCGGATTGGCCGCTACTCAACTTACTTACCAACTGTGCTGGAGGAGCTACATGGGTATCATTTCACCACGGAGGAGGTGTAGGGATGGGATATTCTCAACATGCGGGAATGGTGATTGTTGCTGATGGTTCCGAACGAGCAGCACGCTGTTTAAAAAGAGTTCTTCATAACGATCCTGCAATAGGAGTCATCAGGCACGATGACGCAGGATATGAAACAGCTCGTCAGTGTGCAGCAAATCACGACTTAAAAACCTACAACACAATTTAGGGTGTTATTATGAACGACCTTGTAAAGTTATTTGGTCCATTCAATCAAATTGTGACAATGGCAAACGTCGCTAAAGACGGACCTATCAATGACTCGCAACTAGAAATTATTGAGGATGGAGGGATCCGTGTAAATAATGGCCAGATCATAGAAGTTGGAAATTATGCGTCCATTAAGCAAAGTGGCGACCAACTTTGCGAGGTTAGTGAAGAAGCTGTAGCAATACCTGGATTCATAGACGCACACACACATATGTGTTGGGCTGGTAACCGAGCACATGATTATGCATATCGTCTTCAGGGTGCTACCTATCAGGAGATCGCAGCAAGAGGTGGAGGGATACTCGATACCGTCCGCCACACACGTGCTGCAACAAAACAAGAGTTATCTACACGCTTAGAACAAAACGTACTGAAACATGTACAAAGAGGCGTAACTACTATGGAAATAAAAAGTGGTTATGCTCTGAATATTGATGACGAAATCAAAATGCTTGAAGTGATTCGTGAGATCAATAGTAAGATATCCCCAACACTAATCCCGACATGTTTAGCTGCCCACACTCGCCCTCCAGAGTTTGATAATAACAAAGACTATTTAGAGCTACTCAAGAAGGATCTTCTTCCTACGATACAAGAAAGGGATCTCTGTAACCGGGTCGATATTTTTATCGAAAAAGGGGCATTCGAATCTGAAGAATCAGAAGAATACCTTTCTTATGCGCAAAAACTGGGTTTCACTATCTGTGCGCATGTCGATCAATTTAATTTAGGGGGTTCAGCTGTCGCAGCCAAAATTCATGCTCTCACTGCCGATCACTTAGAAGTGACAACAGCAGATGAGTGTGCCCTCCTAAAACAATCAGATGTCATCCCAGTTGTTCTTCCCGGTGCATCGATGGGGTTAGGAATGCCTTTCGCTCCTGCGAGAATGCTTCTTGATCATGGTCTCGCACTTGTCATCGCCTCTGACTGGAATCCAGGTTCAGCTCCTCAAGGAGAACTCCTCACCCAAGCCTCAATTCTAGGTGCTACAGAAAAACTGACTATTGCCGAGACACTCGCCGCTCTCACCACCAGAGCATCAAGAGCATTACTCTTAGAAGACCGAGGAACTTTGGAGAGCAATAAGCGTGCAGATTTTCTCGTTTTCC
>JBCDHL010000141.1:0-5940 GCA_038750095.1 Chlamydiota bacterium | reverse complement strand
GAAGTTTACGAAAAGAAATTTGTACTACATTTCTAATTCACTTGTAAACAACTATTTAGATTTTTACCGGGAACAGCTGCAGGGTTATTGAATAAACTCGACTTTGAAGTCTCGCCTATCTACCCTAGAACCTCGATTGCCATACCCAAACAGGTTGAGTATTTGGAATTTTAGCTTTGAGAAATGCCGATTCTTGGAGTTATAATGAATGAAATTGGAAATTATGCTTGATAGTCAGAGATTTTTACTTCTGACGAAGTGTGGAGATCGCAGGTAACTTAGACAAGTTACCAAGATCGAACACAAAGTCAGAGGCAAAAAGAATGACTATCAAGCGTAATTTCCAATTTCATTCAGTATAATTCGGTATAAACCTAGCTTTAAAACTTTACTCTTATAGATAACGCGGTTATAATTTTTTTGTTAAAACACAGGATAGTTAGCCATGAAATATAAAATCCCCCCAGGAGTATTCGACCTGATTCCCGAGGATGAACGTGAACCGTGGAAGTCCTCATACTTATGGAATTACGTTGAGAGAGAAATACGTCAAGTTGCTCAAGATTTTGGCTATTCAGAAATTCGCACTCCTGCATTTGAACGGACAGAACTTTTCCAGCGCGGTGTAGGGGAAACATCTGACATCGTCTCAAAAGAGATGTATACATTTGATGACAAAGGCGGCCGCTCCATGTCCCTTCGCCCCGAAGGAACAGCACCAGCCATGCGTGCTTACATCGAGAACAACCTCACTAATAGAGGGTCTGTTCACAAACTCTTTTACATTGGTCCCATGTTTCGTTATGAACGTGCACAAGCCGGACGCTACCGCCAGCATCACCAGTTTGGGGTCGAAGCAATCGGCAACTCAGGTGCCGATCAAGATGTAGAGGTCATCGACCTGATCTACACACTCTACAAACGTCTCGGTCTCCAACAACTCAAAGTGTGCATCAACACCCTCGGAGATATCGAAAGTCGCCTCATTTACCGTGAAGAGCTCAAAAAATATCTATCACAGTATCTTTCTGATCTATCCGAAGACAGCAAAAACAGGCTACAGATTAATCCGTTACGTATTTTGGATTCAAAAAATCCCAAAGACCAAGAAATCGTCGCTGGAGCTCCTACAATCGACAATTTTCTGACCGACACAGCACGAGCTCATTTCGACAAAGTCCAAGAGTTGATTGAACTCATAGGAATCCCGTACGAGGTATCCAGCAACCTCGTCAGAGGCTTAGACTACTACACCCACACCGTTTTCGAGATCGTCGCTGGAGAAATCGGTGCGCAAAACAGCATTGTTGGCGGTGGCCGCTACGATGGGTTAATCAAAACACTTGGTGGACCCGATCTTCCTGCATGTGGATTTGGATGTGGTATCGAGCGCGTGATACAGACAATGCTCAAACAAATGGTAGATCTACCGAAACCAGACCACCCCACTCTATTTTTTATCCCTCTGGGCGGTAAAGCACGTGAGGAGTGTTTTAAGCTCGTCCATCAACTCCGTCAAGATGGGATCCGCGTCTCCATGGACTTTAGCGAAAGAAAGCTCAACAAAGTCATGCAATATGCAAACCAAATTCGAGCCCAATATGTCGCTGTCATCGGTGAAGAAGAGATTACCTCAGCAGAAGTAGAGCTTAAAGAAATGGATACTGGTGAACGCTTTAAGGCACCACTTCACAGACTCTCACGCATCATGCGTATTGAAAGCGAAAAAGAAGCTTTCATAGATGTTTGGTCAGAGCTATCTAAACCATTTGAAGATTCCAGAGAACAGGAGTTTTTTATCAAAAAGCTAGGCTCTTCAATCGACCAAACCAGTGAAATAACAAAGGATTTAGAAGTCGCTCTTGAAAATATACAAAATATCGTTGAGCAATCAGATAAATAATAATCTTGATTAAAAGAGGATCAACATGTCAGCAAACTACAAACGATCTCACAACTGTGGGCAACTTAGAAAAGAACACATCGGACAAACTGTTTCCCTATCAGGCTGGGTCCACCGCCGTCGCGACCACGGAGGGCTAATCTTCATCGACCTACGCGATCGCTTTGGCCTCACACAACTCGTGATCGACCCCGAAAACATCCCTGAAGCGCATAAACTACGTTCCGAATGGGTCATCACCATAGACGGTGAAGTCATCCCTAGAGCCGAAGGCATGGCCAACCCAAAACTTAATACGGGAGATATCGAAGTCGACGTCAAGGAAATGGAGGTCCTCTCCAAAGCCAAAACCCCTCCTTTTTCTATCTGTGACGAAAACATCGAAGCTCACGAAGAGATCCGCTTACGCTACCGCTACCTCGATATTCGCCGAGGTTCTATTTCTGACAATTTAATCAACCGCCACAAGGCGATGCTTGCTACGCGTAATTATCTGGACAAAGAGGGTTTTTTGGAGGTGTCGACACCCATACTTGGTAAATCAACCCCCGAAGGCGCACGTGACTACTTAGTCCCGTCAAGAGTCTATCCTGGTACCTTCTACGCTCTACCTCAGTCTCCACAGATATTTAAACAGTTGCTGATGGTAGCAGGAATGGACCGCTACTTCCAGATCGCTCCTTGTTTCCGTGACGAAGACCTACGTGCCGACAGACAGCCTGAGTTTACACAAATTGACTTAGAGATGAGTTTTGGAACTCCTGACGACCTCATGGAGATTATGGAAGGTCTACTCAAAAATATTTTTGAAGACTCGTTCGGTATTGGCATGCCGCCAACGATTCGTAAAATCACCTACAAAGAGTGCATTGAACGGTTCGGAACCGACAGGCCCGACACTCGCTACGGAATGGAATTTGTTGATCTCGGTGATATCGCCGAGCGCTCAGACTTCACCGTTTTCAAAGAGCAAGTCTCTACAGGAAATATTGTTAAAGGTATCCGCGTTCCTGGCGGTGCTGACATCTCCAGAAAATTCATCGACGAGTACACAAAATTCGTGGGCCGTTTTGGTATAGGCGGCCTAGCCTGGATGAAGATGCAAAATGACGGTCTTACCTCTTCGATTGTCAAATTCTTCAGTGAAGAGCTTCAACAAGAGCTGATTGAGCGTGCAGAACTACAAGCTGGCGATCTGCTATTTATGATCGCCGACGAACATGACCGCACAAATCAGGGCCTAGATCACCTACGCCGCAAGATTGCTCAAGATCGTGATATGATCGATCCAAATCAATATGAATTTCTATGGGTCACAGACTTTCCCCTATTCGAGTGGGATGATGAAGATGGAAGGCTCTATAGTGTCCACCACCCATTCACATCTCCCCATCCAGATGATATCGAGCTTCTCAACAGCGAGCCTCTCAAAGTACGATCTTCAGGATACGACATCGTTTTAAATGGTTATGAGATTGGTGGTGGATCTCAGCGTATTCATGACTTCGATCTACAAAGAAAAATCTTTGAAAAGCTCGAGTTATCAGAAAAAGAACAGCAAGAAAAATTTGGATTTTTCATCGACGCCCTGAGTTATGGAACACCTCCACATCTTGGTATAGCCTTCGGACTTGATAGGATCATGATGATCATCAACAAAACGGATAATATACGTGATGTCATTGCTTTTCCAAAGACACAAAAGGCTAGCGATTTAATGATGAATTGCCCTTCAGTCGTGGCGGTAGACCAGCTCGATGAATTGGGAATTGAGCTTTTAGATGACCTATAAATCGGCGAAATTTTCATAGACAAGATAAACCTTTTCGCCTAGATTGTAATGACAAACAATGAATCCACTTGGAGGACATACACATCATGACCAATCAAAATAAGCTAATCACCATCCTGAGTTGCCTTAGCCTACTTATGTGTGGGGTAAGCTTCTGCGCTGACCAGCAACCGCAGCAGACTGAAACAGTCGATATTGAACTGATTTCTGAAGCTTTCGGCCACTTCATTGGGAGAAATCTAAAGTCTCCGGGCGCAGAGTTCAAACTGGAAAGTGTGATCAAAGGAGTTCGAAACGGAGCAAAAGGCGAAGCCGCCCCCATGAGCGATCAAGATTACGAAATCGCTATGACAAAATTACAGGAGCAGGCATTCGAAACAATGGCTCGTGAAAATCTAGAGGCTGCTAATGCCTTTATGCAAAAAAATAATATGGAAGAAGGCGTCATCCAAATAGAAACCGGAAAACTGCAGTACCTTGTTCTTAAAGAAGGTAACGGGGAGACTGTAGAAGAGCATGCGAGCCCACTCATCCATTACACAGGTAAATATTTAGATGGCACAGTATTCGGTTGTTCGGAAGAAGTAGGTGGTCCCATCACCATTCCTCTAGACCAAACAATTCCTGGTTTTAGTAAAGGAATGGTTGGAATGAAAGAAGGAGAAAAGCGTCGCCTATTTATCCATCCCGATCTTGGTTACGGTACACTTGGAAACCTTCCTCCAAACGCTCTACTCGTTTTTGATATTGAGATCATCAAGGCCAATGCTGATGATGAAGATCTAGAGGATGAAATAGCTCTTCTAGGCAATGAAGATGACGATATGGAAACAAATATGCCCGATCCTGAAGATATGGAGCAAGTCACAGATTAAAGATGAAGCAAGTGGAAAACTATTTTTCCACTTGCTTTTGACGTTGAAAGGATTCACGCAATGAAAATTATTCTTTTCCAACCACAAATCCCCCAAAATACAGGCAACATCGTTCGTACTTGTAGTGTTACAGGCACAGATTTAGTCCTAGTGGAACCGCTGGGCTTCAGCATCAATGATCGCTGGCTCAAGAGGGCGGGACTCGACTACTGGGAAGGAGTACAGATGGACCTCATTAACGACCTTGAAAGGTATCTAGAGGCCTACCCACACAACTTTTATTTTTTCTCCAGCCATGCGACACAATCATACACAGACATCGATTTTACGAAAGACGATGCCTTGATCTTTGGATCGGAAACGAATGGATTACCTCAAGAGTTGCACAAGCGCTGGCCGGAAAAATTTGTCACCCTACCGATGTTACCAACATCACGCTGTTTAAACCTCGCCACATCGGCAGGCATTGCCGTCTATGAAGCATGGCGCCAGCAGAACTTCTCTTGGAAAAAAGAAACTATAAAAACATAGTCGAACCGCCCGGGAGGGTAGATAATTCATAATTTTCCAAGATTCAATTAATCTTTGCGCCCCTGCGTCTCCTGCGTCTCTGCGTTAAAATCTACCTTCAGAAGTAGTTTTTAAGGCGATTTTAACGCGGAGACGCAGGAGACGCAGGGACGCAGAGGAAAATTAGCTTTTTAGAAATTGTAATTTATCTACACTCCCGCGCGAAGCGCTTTGCATTAAAACAAGGTATTGTTTTCTTTCCTATCCGAAAGCATCTTCTTCAATAGGTGAAAAATCACCATTATACATCCTAGCTCGCACGATTGAATAGGCTATACGCTCATTTATTTCAAACTGAACCAATTCAGACTTCAACTTTTCGGGTTCTACCTTCTCAAGAATCATAGATTCGCTTAGATCTGAACCAACTTCATCAATCAATTCTTCTACTTGAGTTACTTTTAAAAAAATCATCCTTGCAGTCTCATCCAGCTTTTTTGCGACTTCCATGAATTCCTCATCCATGTCGAAATTATCATAAACCACTAACTCAGAGACCCCTTCAATCCCTATAAGATCCAGAGTTCTTAAACATGTAAGACCTGAAGCCCTTAAACATGCAGATAAAACATTTTTTTCAAAATTAATATTAGTACTGTTGGATGGTTCCGAATTTGGAAAAAGCGGAATAGAAATTTGTAATATTTTATTTAAAGAAATTAGCCAGTTTTCAAAAAGGTTTTTGATTTCTATTTTACTTACTTCATTTAGTTGTTTGTTTGCAATTTGACTGAGAGACCCCTTAGACTGATAAGCTTCATAATTTTTTCGAACCAAATCTATTGAATTTTCTTTTGCTG
>JBCDHL010000140.1:0-5945 GCA_038750095.1 Chlamydiota bacterium | reverse complement strand
CAAAGCTTCTGGTTGGTATTTTTTAATGAGCTCTTCAGCGCCCTCATGGATGATCAGATACCTGTCATGAATCAGTAGTTTCTGCGGAGGACGAATGCACCCGTAGTCAATTAAGGTGTACCCTCCTTCTTCAGACATATTTATGATCCCATAACCTGTGACTTGTGTACCGGGGTCAATTCCTAAAATAATCACACAGAAACCTACTCGAAAAGGTTCTTCTTATGTTTATTCTGATGCTTGGTCAAGTCAAACAAGTTATTGTAGGGACTATTTGCACTTGGTGGAGGTGGCAATGTTTGTGCTTTCGGTTTTGGCTTGTTCTGCTTAGGAGGCTCCTTCATTGGCTCTTCCACTTCTTCAGTCTTCGTTTTTTCCTCAGTTGGAGATTCTGCAATGACAACACTTTCTTCCATCGTCACAGGGCTTAATTGAGGTTCAATTGGAACAGTGGGAGATGCTGACACCGCTGCGGGCTGAGTGATTCCAATAGGGGATCCCATAACATTACTGACATTATTAAGTAATCCTTGTAGTTGATCAAGTTTCTCTTTTTGCATGTGAAGTTCTCTGTTTTCTTGATCGACAGTTTGCCACTTTTGGTAAAGCTGTTCATGCTTGGTTTCGGAAGATTTAAGCAGCTCTTTAAGATGTCTTTTCTCTTTCGCATCATCATCGGATTTGATACGATTCTCGGTTAGTTGTTGCTGTATGTTATGTAAATTGCGCTTTAGTTCATCATTTTGTTTGTTTTTGATCTGTAATTCTTCAGATAGAATGGTGGTCTCTTTAACTTTTTTTGCAAGATGCTGTTGTGCCACTTGTGCTCTTGATTCACTTTCCTGAACTTTTTTCTTAGTTCTTGCCAACTCTACATCGGAGGTCTGTTTTTCTTTAGCAATGGAGTTTTTCTCCACTTTTAGCTCTTCGATTATTGTCTCTTTTTTGCTGATCGTCTTTTCCTGTTCATTGATTTTTTGTTGCGATTCTTCTAGTTTTTGACTTGATTCACTTAATTGTTTTGCCTGTTCATCAAGCTTTTGTTCTGACTGATTATATTTGTTCAACAGGTCTTGTTTTTTGGCTTGCAGCTGTTCGATATTTTTCAATGACTCTTGGTATTGCTTGTGGAGTTGTTTTTTCTCTTGACCGGTCGTTTCATATTGATGTTTTAGGGCTTTGTACTGCTTATTAAGCTGATCATTCTCTTGCTTGTTACTTACTATCTTTGCCTCTAGTTCTTCTGTACTTTGTTTTGAGTTTTCTATTAGGTTTCCAAGCTCTTCTTTTTCACGATTAAGATCGCTTTTTTCATTTGTGAGTTCTTCATTTTGAGTGGCTAGCGTTTCATTATCTTTAATGAGTCGTTCCTTGTCGTAGCTTATCGCTTCACACTCAGTCTGTAGCTGTTCTAAGTTCTTTCCAATTTCTAAGTTTTCTTTAGAAAACTGTTCCAGTGTTTGTTTTGTATCACAAAGCTGTTGCTCCACATTTTGACGTTCGTTATCAAGCTGCTCTTTTTCTTTTTTGATTCTGTCGATAGAATCTTGGGCCGCTATAGTTTTTTCTTCATAGCTTATCTGCTGCTCTTCATAAGCGGTAATATCTTTTTGTAGTGAATCGATCACTTCATTTTTTTCTTGTAATTGGGTTTTTAGTTTTTCAAAAGACTCTGTTTGTACATGGTTACTATCTTGGCTTTTTTGTAGTTCGACTCGAAGGGCTTCTTTTTCCTTTCGAATGGTCTCAAGTACATCTTGTAATTTTTCGTATTCAAGGTGTTGTTGATTCTTTTGTACCTCAAGTTGCTCGAGTATTTTATCTTTTGCAGAGACCGTGTTTTCTAATATCACAGACTCTTTCTCTTTGCTATTGGCAAGCTGTTGTGCTTGATTTAGAAGTAGCTTAGTACTATTTACTTCCTTGGAAAGAAGTTTATATTCAAAGTTCTTGGACCTCAGTTCATCTTTCATTTGGGAGAGTTGTTGATTAAGGGCTTGTAGCTGTTCGTCCAATTCGGATCGTGAGGTTTCAGTCTCTTTTTGTTTTTGTCTAACTGTAGAGAGTTCCATCTCCAAAATGGCTAACTGGTCACCACCTTCCTGACTAGCCTTTGATAGTCTTTCAATAAGTTCGACAGATTGAGTGAGTTCTTTTTTTGTTTTTTCAAGTTCTTGACCGAGGCGTTTATTGTCTGTTTTTAAACTTTCGTTTTTCGATAGTTCTTGCTCTAAGGTCTCGGATTTTCTGACCGCTTCTTCTTTTTGATAAATTATTTCTTTGAGTTTGGCTTCGGTATTGCCTTTGGTGCTGAGTAGTTTTTCCGAATCTTCATTGGTTTTTTCTAATGTAGCAATTTGATTTTTTGCCTCGCTAAGCTGCTGATTAAGCTCTTGGTAGGATGTATTGAGTTGCTTATAATCATCTTTTACCGTTTGGTACTCTGATTGTAGTGTTTCTAAGTTATGTGTAACTCCTGTTTTTTCTTTTAGTTCCTTGGAGTAGTGATCTTTCAGGTCTTTCCACTCTTCTTTTGAGATATTAAGTTCTTCTTTGAGACTATCAATGGCTTCGAGGGAGTTGTCGTACTCGTTAGCCAACTGCTTTTTCTCAAGCTGTGCTTCTTCATTTCTTTCCCGAAGAAATTGAATCACCCTCTCTAACTGCTGGCTATGCTGCTTGGAGTCCTCAAGTTCTTTTTGAAGCTCATTTTGTTTTTGTTCGATTGCTTCTTTTTCTTGAATCGCGCGATGGTATTCTTGATGAGTTTGTTGCCCTTTTTTCTGTTCCTCATTCAAGGTACTTTCGGATCTCTCGAGCTCTTTGACCCGTTTTTCTTTTTCATAGAGTTGACTTTTAAGCTCTTCAACCAGTTTCTGTTGGTCCCAACTCTCTTTTTCTGAGAGTTCTAATTTTTTTTCAAGAGCTTTGAAGTTCTGAATCTCTTTCTGAAGTTTTGCCTTTAGCTCCTCCGATTCAGAAAGTTCATTTTTAACTTGCATGAACTGTTCATGAGTCTCTTCTTTTTCTGTGTTGGATCGTTCAATCAGCTCTTTCAAGACCTTCTGCTGTCCTCGAAGGGCTGTCACCTCGTCTTCAGCCTCTACAGACTTGGATTTTAACTCATCATAAGACGCTCTTAGCTTGTCCAGTTTTTCTGAATTGTCAGAGGGTAATTTCTGTAACTGTTCTTTAACCTGGCGGAGCTCATCTACAAGTGATTTATTTTCTTGTTGTAGTTCATGGATTTGTGATTCAATCTTTTGGTTTTTTTTCTTTTCATAAAAAAGAGTTTGTAAAATTTCCTTTGAACTTTTCTCTTGAAGGGCGGCATTATCCAATGTTCAATCTCCACTTTGGTATAAACTGTCACTAGCGACAAGATAAAGCTTTGAATAAAATATTGCTAGCATTTTACAATGGTTCTATACCGAAAATGAAGTAGGTGCATTTATGAGTAAGCGCGAATCTTGGCTAGATAAAGACCCAAAAAAAATTATCATTAGAATGCCGAACTGGCTTGGTGATTTGGTGATGGCAACCCCATTGATTAAAGATTTGCGAAAGCATTTCCCAAAGACCCACATAACTGCCATGTGCCAATCGAATGTCGCCCCACTCATCAAAGAAGATCCAGACATCGATGAAATTCTCAGTTTTACAAAAAAAAGTGGATGGATCCACGGAAACCATCAATCTATCGTCAAAGCTCTTCGCTTCGGTGGGTACGACTTAGGAATACTTACCACGAATTCTTTCTCTTCTGCTTGGTGGTTTTGGAGGGGAAGTGTGAAATACCGTATGGGATACGCTGCAAACTTTCGTAGCCTTCTAATGAACAAGGCCATCCCATTTCCCAAGGATAAGGAGATTCAACACCAGGTCATTACATACAAAATGTTACTAACCTGTCTCGGTATTTCTGTATCGGAAACACCTCAAAATCTGGTTGTAACAGAAGAAGAGCTTGAACTTTCAAAACAGACCCTTCTCAAATATGGAGCAAAGGTAGGCGAGAATGTCATCGTTGGAATTAACCCAGGTGCCGCTTATGGGAGTGCTAAATGTTGGCTACCTGATCGTTTCGCCCATGTAACAACGAGACTTTTAAAAAATCCTCAATTACGTATCGTATATTTTGGGGATCAAAATACTGTACCCCTTGTAAAAGATATTTGTGAAAATTTACCTGAGAGTGTGATAAATCTCGCTGGAAAGACAAATATCCGTGAGCTCATGGCTCATATTGCCAATTGCAGCGCCATGTTAAGTAATGACAGTGGACCGATGCATATTGCTGCTGCACTGAAAACACCTCTTGTAGCGATCTTTGGGTCTACAAATGATGTGAAAACAGGGCCTTATGATCATGGAACTGTGATTCATAAACATGTTGCTTGCTCTCCTTGCTATCAACGGGTCTGTCCTATAGATTTCAAATGCATGACGCAGATAGAAGTCGATGAGGTTTGCAGAGAAATACTTAAACTCATTGACGAAGTTGAAGTGGTGCAAAGCAACAAATTACACGTTCTCTAAGGTGAAAGAAAAGAAGTTAGGAGTTTCGCGCATTGGGAAATCGCTTCCTTGTGTATGATTTCATAACCGTGCGTGTTTTCCGTTGGAATACACAACAAGCCCGTCTTTCCTGCCTGACCAAAAGCTTTGGCTAGAGAAGCGTCGCTGCCGTATCCACTGAAGATAGCACACTGAGTCTCCATTTTTAGCTTTCGACTAGTTCCAAGGAGTCTGTCGCATACCGATTTATCATAAAGACCCACCTGGTCACCATACACAATAATGGGTGCGGCAGATAGCGTGGTTTCATACTCTTCTGCAATAGGCCCAACATCAAGAGCAATAGTGGTTTCTCCAGGTAGTGTGCGCGAGGCATAACACGCGCCGAACCCTCCAACTTCTTCTTGGTTGCTCGCAACAAAATAGACATCAACTTCAGGAGTCGTTTGGCTTTCCTTGAGTCTTCGCATAGTTTCAAGCATTACAACAATGGCTGCGCGGTTATCCATAAAATATCCTGCGACACAATCCTCTACCATTTGTAGCTTTCGTCTTTCCTTGGCGATGACGACTCGGGTGCCAGGGTGCACCCCTAGAAGTCGAAGTTCTTCTTTGCTTTTTCGTGTAACTACATAGATTTGGTCCCATTCTACAGCTTTTCCGTTGCCCTTCATCCCCTTGGGTCTGGTGTCTAGGTTTTTTTTTGATTCTTGACTGACATGCATAGGACCCGTGGATAAAACACCCAGGATTGTCTCTTCATCACCCATGATTTCAACGGTTCCTTGCCCAAAGTTGGCAGGGTAGATACCACCAAGGGGTTCGATTCGTAAGCGGCCATCTTTATGGATCCGTTTGACAATCATAGAAAGTTCATCCATGTGCGCGATGATACGTATGGCTGGGGCGCCGCTGTTTCCAGAAATCTTGCCTATTAAATTCCCTGAAGGATCCGTCCAGAGCTCATCACATAGAGGGCGCATGTATTGTTTACATAAAGTGTGTACTTCTTCTTCTTGGCCGCAAGGGCCCCGAGCGGAAACGAGTTCCTGTAAAATAGAGAGTATATCCATAGGTGCTAAAGTAAGGAAATTCGCAAAAAAAAGACAGCTTTTTTGGGGTATTATGAAGTAAAGTAGCAGAAAACCGTCTTTAGATTTTGATTCAAAAAGGTGTTTTTTAGGGTAACAGTTTATACTGAATGAAATTGGAAATTACGCTTGATAGTCATTCTTTTTGCCTCTGATTTTGTGCTCGATCTTGGTAACTTGTCTAATTTACCTGGAATCTCCACACTTCGTCAGAAGTAAAAATCTCTAACTATCAAGCGTAATTTCCAATTTCATTCAGTATAGAACCTGTTTAGGTTGTGTTTCATTTTATCTATTAGACCTCTTTCGAAACTGCAATCCCGTGCCTCTGCCTCT
>JBCDHL010000139.1:0-5969 GCA_038750095.1 Chlamydiota bacterium | reverse complement strand
AGGGAGCATGAATTCTTGAAGAAACAGGGATAATAGAAAGCAGTATCACGCAGGAAAGAGCAATGACAATCCACCTAATCCTCTGGAAAATCGAAAGGCTCCAGTTAGGAAAAGCACCCTTCCAAGCATAACCATACCCCTGAGCAAGAATTGTAATGTTCTTTATTTCATCCTCTGACCACACTCTCTCTGAGGGTCTTTCGAATAAAATTCCTAGTGTTGTTCTTTCATCAATTTGTACAGGAACCCAAAGTAAAGACTTGCTGGCAATGTTAGCAACGATTTGAATGGTTTCTTTATCATGAATACCGTGAATAACTTTTTCTGTCTCTTTAGAAACTTCAAGGGGATTTTCGGTGGGTTCCTGGCCGGATACGGCCAAAAGCGTCGGATTGTATAGCTCCATATCCCAAACTGTGGCTTTTTCGTAATGAAAGAGCCTACTCGTCTGGTTAACGATAAAAGACGCAAGGGACTGACGCTCATAACATCCGAGTGCTTGAAGAGTTAGCTCATTGATCAAAGCGTAATGTTCTGTACTAGGCATCTGCTGTTCCATAAATCGTCACCATCTATCGATTCTGATTCAATCCAATATACCGAATAAATTTTAAGAAAGGGGAGCTTTCTCTTTGCTAAAAACCAAATTTTGTAACACGATCGGTATACATTCTATTTACTTTCATAGTGAGTTATTGTCTTATTGGCAACAGCAAATTTTGAAACACGATCGGTATAGTTGATCATATGTCTCACGACTAGACGATAATCCCCCAAAGTTGTAGAATTTGGTGCATTATGGATGAAATATTTGGACATATCGAGCGCATCACATTCCACAATCCGGACACAGGCTACACCGTTGCGAAACTCCAGCAGCCCAAAAAACGTTCTTTAACAGTTATTGTTGGAAATCTTCCTTCGGTACAACCAGGAGAGACAGTTCGTTGCAAGGGTGAATGGAAAAATCATCTGGTCCATGGTCGGCAATTCGTCGTCGATAACTACAAAATTGAAACTCCAGCTGACGTTCGAGGGATCAAAAAATATCTTGGATCGGGCCTTATCAAAGGAATTGGACCGAAGTATGCTGAACGTATTGTTGACCATTTTGGTGAGGACACCTTAAATGTCATCGATATTGATCCAAAGCGCCTAATCGAGGTGGAAGGAATCGGAAAGAAGCGCGTTTCTAAAATCATTAGCTGTTGGGATGATCAGCGAACGATTCGTGAAGTGATGATTTTCCTCCAAAATTTTGGTGTCAGTCCAACATATGCTCAGAAAATATTCAAGGTTTACGGAAAGGAGTGTATCAACAAACTTAACGATAACCCTTACTGTTTGGCTAAAGATATTTTTGGTATCGGTTTCCGAACCGCTGATGGAATTGCAAGAAAAATGGGGTTTGAAAAAACATCGGCGCGACGTATTGAATCAGGCATTGAGTATGTCCTCTCGCAACTTTCCAATGATGGACATGTTTGTCATCCAATTCCCACTTTTTTGGAAGAATCCGAGCAAGTACTAGAAGTAGAACAGTCGCTGATAGAAGGAAGTGTCGATACACTAATCCAAGAGAACAGAATCGTCGTCTACGAAATGGTCCACGATGGAAAAACCCAAACATTCATTTGGGTCAGACCTCTATTTTTGTCCGAAAAAGGAATCGCCCATGAACTAAAGCGCCTCACCAGAAATCCATGCTCCCTACGAGAGGTTAACGCCGATAAAGCTGTCGAATGGGTGCAAGAAAAGCTCCACCTTGAGCTAGCCGAAAAACAAAAGGTCGCCGTTACCAAGTCTCTAACAGAAAAAGTGCATATCATCACAGGGGGTCCGGGTACTGGTAAAAGTACCATCACGAATGCGATCATTACGATTACTCAAGCCTTGACCCAGGAGATCATGCTCGCAGCTCCCACCGGCCGTGCAGCGAAACGAATGACAGAGATTACCGGCAGAAAAGCTTCGACCATTCACAGTCTACTTGAGTTTGATTTTCGTGCTGGAGGATTTAAACGCAACAATAACAACCCCCTCCAATGTGATCTACTCATCGTTGATGAAGCTAGTATGATTGACACGCTACTGATGTACAGCCTCCTCAAGGCGATACCCAGCCATGCACGGGTTATATTTGTCGGGGATATCCACCAACTTCCCAGTGTTGGCCCAGGAAATGTTCTCAAAGATATCATTGCTTCAAAATGTATTCCCGTGACGTTACTGAATGAGATTTTCCGCCAAGCTGCGGGATCCCAAATCATTACGAACTCTCATTCAATCAACCAGGGTAAATTCCCTGATATTCGCAATTCCAGAAACAGCGACTTCTTTTTCATAGAAGCCAATGAAAAAGAGGATGTTTTGGATCAAATTGTCAGTCTTCTCGAAACACGTATTCCCAAAAAATACGACTTCGATCCTCTTAAAGAAATCCAAGTTCTTTCTCCCATGAAACGCGGGGTTGTCGGAACCGAAAATCTCAATACAGTGTTACAGGGAGTTTTGAATAAAAAAGATCAGTGCATCTACCAAGCGGGCAAAAAGCTGCAGGTCGGTGACAAGGTCATGCAGATTAAAAACAATTACGACAAAGAAGTCTTTAATGGAGATGTCGGCTATATTCATAAAATCGACTCCCTGGATCAAATGGTTTTAATCGATTATGATGACCGTCTCGTTGAATACGATTTCTCCGACTTAGATGAAATCGTTCATGCCTATGCCGTCTCAATCCATAAATACCAAGGAAGTGAGTGTCCCTGCATCATCATTCCGATTCATACAACACACTTCAAAATGCTTCATCGCAACCTATTTTATACTGGTGTAACAAGGGGTAAAAAACTTGTCATCATTGTCGGAACAAAAAAAGCGATCACCATCGCTGTCAACAATGACGAAGTGAAAAAACGTTATACCGGCCTTCAGCAATCAATCACAGAACTCAACAGTCCGATCAGATTATGATGTATGCTTCTCGTCTACTATCCATTTTTCTTTTCGTTGTTCTAATTTCATACGGTCTTTACTACACTGCCGAACAAATCACTACTGTCACCCTACCCACTGCTGATGACGATACTTTGTTGTTCAGTAATCAATCACGTGACGATCTCACAAAAGTCTATTTACAGTCGATAGATTCTGCAAAGCATTCGATACTCCTCCTAATTTACAATCTAAGTGATCCATCAATCACTCATGCTCTCAGGCAGAAAGCTGAAGAGGGGCTAAATGTGACTGTCATTTGTGACGGAAAAGCTTCATCCAAAGCAAAGAAATATCTAGGGAGTCATGTCAAGGTCTACCAACGTCATGACAAAGGGCTCATGCACCTCAAAATACTCGTCGTCGATGAAGATCTTGTCGTCCTAGGGTCTGCAAACCTGTCAAAGCACTCGCTACGGATTCATGGCAATCTCATCATGGCCTTCAACAGCAAAGAGATGGCAAGCTTTGTCCAGGAAAGGTCAAAAGAAGTCGCTATCGGCATCAACAACTTTGCTCAATCGCACAAAGAGTTTGAGATCGGAACGCAACGGGTCGAGTTATGGTTTTTACCTAATCAACGACAAGCCATCGATCGTATCATCAACCTCATTGACCAAGCCAAAAGAACGATCAAAATAGCGATGTTTACATGGACCAGACGTGATTTTGCTGAAGCCGTTGTTAGATCTACTCTTCGAGGCTTAAATGTAGAAGTGATTATTGATCGTGACTCTACAAAAAGCGCAAGTAAAAAAATCGCTCGCTATCTTTATAGAGAGAATGTCCCTACATATATCAATACAACACAAGGACTTCTTCACCACAAGTTTGTGGTTATCGACGATTCAATATGCGTGAATGGCTCTGCGAATTGGACCAAGGCAGCGTTCACAAAAAATAACGACTGTTTTGTTGTTCTCCATCACCTCACTAAACAGCAACTATCTGTGATAAACTCCATGTGGAAGACGATCCAAAATGAGTCGAGACCTTTTAAGCCTCGCCATCTTCCCACCTCTTGATTAAAATATATATTTTCAATACAACCAACTTTTTACCTGGAGTTGGAAGGATGCTGAACCTACTATTTCCAAGCTATGAAGGAAAGCGGTATATTATCCGAGACGTTTGCAGTGGAACTAGAAAGAGGTACAAATACAACGAATCAGTCAATTCTCATTTATCACTCCAGCAACACAAAAAGTGCTTAGATGCCCTTTCCATTGATATCGAAACAAAACAAACACCTGTATCTAATGCGCCCAAAATTACTGATCGCCTTGATCTCGACCTGTACCAGCATAGAAGGGGTCGGGTAAAAACTATATCACACGCCTTCACCTTTAAAGAGTACATGGAATTGTCACTCTACGATTCCAAAATTGGTTACTACACAACGAACCCTGGAATAGGTAAAGACTTTCGCACAAAACCTATGCTCCACTCGCCGTATTATGGTATGTGGATTAGCGAACTTCTTTTCCAGTGGTGGGTAAAAATGATCGATGATCACTCTATCCATATAAGCGACCCATTCCAAATTATCGAAGGTGGAGGCGGAACAGGCATTTTTGCTCGCGATATCATCAACTATGCAGCAACTAGATGCGAAAAAGAAGAGAGCTTGCGTACCAAATTTTATGACAACCTATTTTATCTCATCATTGAGATATCCCCTGAGCTTGTCGAAAAGCAGAAAGAGAATTTATCGAAATGGGAAAACAAGTGTTCGATAATTTGTGGTGACATTAGAAACCTCAACAAATATACTACAGAAAAATTAGCTTCAAACGGGTTCTTTATTTCTAATGAACTTCCCGATGCTTTTTCCATGTATAAAGTACGGAGAAAAGATAGCAAATTGCAGACATCGATCGTCTTTCCCGTATTAAATGACCTATCACTTACAAATGAGAAAATTAAAAAGTTTGATGAGTTGGTTCGACAGTTTCTTCCGCTAAGAGAAGGTACTCAACCAAAAGGACACTTTCTATCAAAAGATCTATATAGGGAACTATCCAAAAATTTATCACAAGATCAAATACGTAAGGGTTTTAGTTGGAAAGAGCTCTGGATCAATGCTAAAAAAATTGACGAAATACGAAAATTCATTCCTTCACACACCTCCTTTATTGGCAAAATGAAAAACAACCGAGAATATGCCCTAAATACTGACCTTCATTTCTTCCAGAAAACGACTTCAAAACTTATTAAGGTGGGTTACAAGATCACCATCGATTATCAAGAAGACAACAAAACGATCATCAATGATAAGAACCCCTTTCGGTGTTATCCTGGAGGGATTAACCATCACTTCCGAATAATGCCCGGTACAAATGATATGACTGCCGATGTAAACGCATCAAGCTTAGCAGAAGAGGGCATCCGAGCTGGATGGAAACCTCTATTTTTTGGAACCGAAAAGGTACTATTGGGCATAGGATCTTACGATACAATTAAAAATTTAGCTAAAAAAAGGATGAATTTTAAGGTAGTTATCGAGAATAAGAAAGGAAAAAATCCGGAGAACTCCGTTCCATTCTGCAGTCAACCCCTAACATATCGTGATCTATTTCTCAAAAAGTGCGACATCCTTCCTAAAATTTTCAGAGGTGTCCTTGGAACGGGTGAGCATAATATTGCAATGATCGCCCACAATTTATACTCAGCCCTAATAGAGCTACAGCTTGATGAAACAAAGAAGACTGGAATTAGAGAGAAAGAAGCCCTAGAGCAGCTCTATAATCGTATTCAACCAATCGAAAGCAATATGAAAAAAGCAATAAAACTTGCATTTAAAAGTTTTCTTGGTAAAAAAAGCTTATTCCTTACAGCAAAAGAATACGATAGCTTAAACGGATTCAATCTTAAAAATATTGCCTTTATCTTTAATCAAACTAAAACATCAGATGAAGAGGATTATTTAGCTTTCCTTCTGATTCGCCAAATCCTTCAGATGTATTTTTATT
>JBCDHL010000138.1:0-6045 GCA_038750095.1 Chlamydiota bacterium | reverse complement strand
GGCCGGTTGCTGAAGTGGAAGAGGATGGGGTGCTTTTAATCGATGGGGTGTTAACTCCGCCCGCCGACCTTGATGTGGAATTGGGACTTAAAACTCAGACAACATGCTATCCATGAACTTGTTAAGCCCATCAAACAGTCTTTAGAAAAAGTGGATGGTAAAATTAAAGAGATTGAAAAAGAGAGACAAACTGCCTATGTCAGCCTAACCGAACAGGTGAAGGCTATGGCGCAAAGCCAAACCAGACTTCAAGGGGAAACCGCTAACCTCGTTAAGGCGCTACGACAACCGATGGTTAGAGGACGTTGGGGTGAAATACAACTACGAAGGGTTGTGGAAATGGCCGGAATGGTCGAACATTGTGACTTTTTGGAGCAAGAATCCAAAAGCTCTGAAGAGAAACGCCTTCGACCAGATATGGTAATCAAACTTCCCAATAATAAGCAGGTCGTAGTAGACTCCAAAACCCCTTTACAAGCCTATCTTGCAGCACATGAGGCAGAATGCGAAGACCAAAGGGCTCTACAGCTCAAAGAACATGCCCGCCATGTACGCGTTCACATTCAGCAACTATCATCTAAGTCATACTGGGACCAATTTAAACCCGCTCCTGAATTTGTCGTGCTTTTTCTTCCTGGGGAAACCTTTTTCAGTGCTGCATTAGAGCAAGACCCTTCGCTTATAGAACACGGCGTTGAACAGCGTGTCATTTTAGCCACACCTACGACATTAATCGCGCTGCTACGCTCTGTTGCTTACGGTTGGAGACAAGAGCTCATCGCCGATAATGCGATGCAAATTTGTGAGTTGGGTAAAAGTGTTTACGACCGTGTTGCAATATTAGCGAAACACTTCCAAGATGTTCGTCGAGGTCTTGATAACACCATCAGCGCCTATAACAAAGCAGTAGGCTCTTTTGAAACGCGTGTACTCGTTAGCGCAAGAAAATTTAAAGAGCTCGGAGCTGCAACAGACAAGGAAATCGATATAATGGAAGAAATCGATAAATCACCTCGTCTCCTTAAAGAAGAATTATCCCAAAACGAGAGTATATAGTCTAATTACCGAAAATAGACCGAATTAAATTCAAATTTCAAATTCTACATTCTTGAAATCGTGATGTTTTTTATGTTTGGAATTAAGTAAAGCAATTTGGTAAGATAGGAGTTTACGAGGGTTCGCTCTTGTTTTTTTGACATTGTGTAATATAATTATTTCACACGTTAAATAATTACGTAACACATTGACACTTAACAGTTGAAATGTAAACAAAACAAATAATAAACGCGTTACAAAAGTATAGACCTTATGAAGAAGCTACGCCCTTACTTCTTATCCTTCGTCATTAAAACAGTCGCTGTTACACTCACCGTCGCAACAATGACGACTCTATCCTCGAGCTACTTAGAAGGATCAATCACCACGCACATTCACCCTTCCGACAGCAGCCACCCAAGCCAAGTTCTTTTTTCCCTAGAAGACGAAACCATCGATGAAGTACATGGATCACAACCCAGTAAAACTAAAGAGTCGAATAAGGAACACTCAGCCCTCGATGACATCGGGTGGGATGGGGCCACAACTTACCAAGATCCACGTATTTTCAATGATCATGGTAGCATCTCCTCAAAAATTGGCAACAGCCAATCTTCAAGAAGTTCAGATCATTCTCGAGATAAAAAATCGACTACGGCAGCCACTGCCGTAAATATACAAGCAAAAGAGACCCAACCTGCACAGCAATTTAAGACATTGGAAGACTCACGCTGGCATCAACAATATGAAACCAGCCTTCAAAGCATAAGCGACCCACTCATCCCCAGGGATCTATCAAAAGAAAAAGAGCCAATCGCAATGTCAATGCCGGAAACATCAGTTTCCCTTGACCATACCATCGCACAAATCGACAGCCAAGATACGAATCAGTCTGATCCTGACCAGAATACTATTCTCATCAATTTCAATAATGTCAATATCATCGAGTTAATCCGCTTTATTAGTAAAGTCTCTGAAAGAAATTTTTACTTCAATGAGGAAGAACTAGACTTCCAAGTAACGATTATTTCTGAGGAGCCAACGACAATTGAAAACGTGTTGATGGCATTAATGCAAGAGCTACGCATCCACAACTTTGAAATGATGGAACAAGGCGACGACATCATTATTCACAGCAACGCTAACGTACAGGCGCCTGGCGTTATCAGAGCAGAAAGCTTGCCAGAAACCATGGTGCAAGATGCCGATATCGTCACACAAGTTTTTCGTCTCAACACCGCCAATGCTACCAATGTAGCGAGTATGATCCAGTCGATGCTTTCGAGCAATGCCATCATCGAAGTTCTCGAAGAAACAAACCACATCATCCTTACAGATATCGATGCCAATGTGGAAAAAATTGCTACTTTGATAAAGAGCATTGATGCACCTAATAGTAGCCTCATCATCGGTCAATATGTTGTTAGAAATGCATTTATGACGACACTTTTACAAAACGCCGAGCTGATCATGCAGTCGATTGCTCCTGGACAGTCAATCACCTTTATTCCTCATACTCCATCAAATAGTATTTTCATTGTTTCAACCCCTTTTCTAGTTGAACGAGCGATTCCCATACTCCAGCGCCTAGACCAGACTGACGGGCTAACAGGTATCTACAACCTCGATGAATTGAGATATGTTCCACCAGAACTGATGCGCCCAGGAGATGTGATTGGACCAGGGGGTGTACGTGCACCAGATGGAACTCGAGAAATGATCGAAATAGGTCCCGATGGAAAAATCCGTCTTGTTCCTGGTCAAGCAGGTGCAGGTCTCCCTTCCCAAAAAGGTCGTTGGAGACTAGACAGTAATGGTAACTGGATCTATGAACCCGATGAAGACTTAATCCGTGCCGTTCAAGAAGCGCAAGGACTAATTCAAAGGGGTGGTAGCATCGACACATCACGACCTCCTGATGGCTACTGGAGGCAAGACCCTTCAGGAAACTGGGAGTTTGTACCCGGAGCACCACCCGTTGGCTACTCTCCAGAAAGGGGCCCAAAAGGATATTGGGAGCTCGGCCCTGATGGAAAGTGGCGCTACAGCCTAACGCCTGGGGAATCGATTTTTGCGGGTAAAAAAACATACTTCGGTAGGCCAGATGAGGGGTTACCTTTTGGTAGCATCGAAAGAACAAAATTTTTAATATACAAACTCAATTATCGTCTTGGAGACACCATCGAGACCGCCATGCTCAAGATGGCCGACAGTATGCGTGAAAGTGATGCTGTCAACCAGAGTCTTATCGCTACAATCAATAGTGTTCAGTGGTTGGAACCCTCCAACTCTTTGATCTTCACCGGAACACCTGAATCATTAATCAAAGTCAAAGAGCTTGTGGAAGAATTGGACCAACCACTCCGACAAGTATTTATTGAAATGCTCATTCTAGAAACCTCCGTTGATGATTCCCTTAACTACCAAGTGAACTGGGGAGATCGCTTCCGTAACAATGGAGGTGACCTCGCAGGTGCACAGGCTTTTCAAGGTGAAGCATCTCCTGTAAGCGCCGTACTTGATTCCGCAGGCGCTCCTGGTATCACCGGGGGAACAAACCTAACAAGCAGTTTTCCTGACACTCGCCCAATCATCGCTAACCAACCAGGTTATGCTGCCGGAATCATCGGCCAGTCGATCTGTGCGGGAGGTATTGAGTTCAGTACACTTGGTGCTTTTGTAAGAGCTGTCCATCAGAAAAGTGATGTGAATATTGTCATGAACCCTAAGATCATCACCGAAGACAACGTAACTGCTGAGATATTTGTTGGTCTAAACACTAGGTTCCAAACACAAGCAATTTCCAATGATGAGGGTAGTATTGTTACTAACAATTTTGAGTTTCGTGATGTAGGGACAACGTTGCGAGTCACCCCACTGCTTGGCCCTTCCAATATTATCACTCTACAAATTGAAGAAGAAGTCAGTAATATAGCTAGCGTTGGGCAAGGCACAGGTGTAGCAGATATCAACCCGGGTCCAACAACGCGGATCAACAGAACGACGACACAAGTTCACATACCTAACAAATATTTTCTCGTAATCAGTGGCATGATCCAGGATCAGATTGAGCGTACTCGTAACCAAATACCTTGCCTAGGCGGCGCCCCTTTAATTGGTGCAGCTTTTACCGGTAAGACCTATCGTGATGAGAAACGTTGCCTGATGATCTTTATCCGCCCAATGCTAGTCGATACAGAAGAACAAATCGACGATATCACTAAACACCAGCAAAACATTTTTCGTCTAAAGAGACGTACCAAAAAGATGTGGAAGCTTGATTGTGAAGAAGCTCTTGACTGGATGAATCTCAAAGAGACAGATAGTGTTAATGATGAACGCCGCTGCTGTGACTTCAAGTACTAACACATTGAATATTAAACGAAGCTTACAAAGGCGATCGGTATACCTATGTGTTCTACTTTTGCTTCCCTTAATATTCACGGGCTGTTCGATGAGCAAGACGGAAACAGAGCCATCGACATCTTATAAACTGGTAGAAGGCGATCTAAAACGCCTTCCCTCAGCATTTTCGCCACTCACAGAAACAGAACACCAAACCAATTGGGGAAGAGAGCTGCTTGTCGGTGAAAGTTTTGCTAGGAAAATGGATCTTTACCGTGCCATTACTGCATTTAATCGAGCCCTCTTTCTCATTCCTCCTGAAAATAAAAACCGACGCTTGCAAATAGAGTACGATATTATTTTCAGCTACTTTCTCGCAGGGAAATGTGTGGATGTTCTGCAGGCCTTCGAAGATAGTTCACTTAATAGGGCAACTCCAGAAAATTTTCCGCCCTTTAGAGACCTCTTAATCATGATTCATGCCTGTTACGATCAAGTAGAAGAATTTGATAAAGCAGAAAAAGTGTTAAAAATCATTGCTAACGGAGACTCCGAGCTTGCCAATGACATACAACTCAGTATTGCAGTTCGCGAAGGAGATATTGCTTCTGCTAAAGCATTAGCAGAGCATAGTAATAGAAAAGAGCCAGTATTGAATTTCTTGGAGCAGTATGAAACACAATTGAAATCACCCCGAAGAGCTCAGGTCTTAAACGCTATCCTTCCTGGTGCTGGATATTTCTACACTGGGCAATACGGTACAGCAGTCACCTCTTTCCTTCTCAACTTTCTCTTCATCGCTGCTACCGTTACCTTATTTCGAAAAGGAAATTATGCGCTAGCAATCATTTTCCTTAGCTTAGAAATCGGATGGTACATCGGTGGAATCAATGGTGCCGGACTTGCTGCAAAAGAGTGGAATGAACAAATATATAATCACTTAGGAACCGGAATGATGACACGTAACAACCTTTTTCCCTTTCTTATGTTGGAAAGTGCATATTAATGTTTAGAGTTTGTTTCCTTCTTATTATACCTGCGCTAGCATTTGGTGACCCTTGGGGAAAAGATGTTGATCTTGTCAACGAACCCATCCGGAGCCATAAATCAATATCAGGAACGTGTTCCACTCCCCTGCTTGGTGAGTTTGCCGAAAATGCAATTACATTTCATCAGAAGATTATCTCACCTGCCGATGGACCAAGAAGCCATTACTACCCTAGCAGCTCACAATATACTAAAGAAGCGATGAGAGAGTATGGATTTTTCAAAGGGTACATCATGGGATGTGATCGCCTGATGCGAGAAAACCCTGAAGAGTGGATCTATCGTGAGTACACCCTGTCTAGTGGAGCCACCCTCAAGTACGACCCAGTCCCCTGATTAGACTTCTTTCGAAACTGCCATCCCGTGCCTCTGCCTGTTCCCGTGCCTTTGCCCGCCCTTTCCCGATTAATTTTTTTGTTCTTATCACTTTCTTCTAATATTTTAATCATTTTTTCAAATGTTTGTCGTTTAACCCTTGTTAATCGACGGAATGGTTCATCTAGTAAATTTCGTATTTGCTCGAATTTCATGACACCTCCACGGAAGCATCGTTTTTAACTCAAGTCTTAGAAAGGAGTCTAATTTAATTTCTTTTAAAGTCTAATCGGGAAAGGGCGG
>JBCDHL010000137.1:0-6053 GCA_038750095.1 Chlamydiota bacterium | reverse complement strand
TACTGATCAAGTGTGTTTACTAAAGAGCCCAAGAGATGAATGCTTTGCACCTCTAAAAAATGCAGAAGGTGACGATAGTGTCACTACTGTTCAAGAAGCTTTACAAGCTCTAGATAGAAAAATTTATAAGAAGGTCTTTAGTCATTCCCCACCATCATCTGCATTTGAGCTAGGGCAAGAACTACATTTTCTTTCGGAAAATGGAGCTGAATTAAGTCAAGAAAGTCATAAACTTAAATATGTCTATAAAGAGGGATAAATATGAAAATAGCGCTGTTTCATGGATATGAATTAAAAGGATCGGGAAGTAACGAGTATAATCGCTACCTAGCAAAAGCATTAGCTGATCAAGGTAACGAGGTGCATATCATTTGCCGCGAAGTTGCTCCACAAAAAATCCCTTACGTTGAACAAGCAATTACTTGGAAGTCGGATGGCAGCAAAGAGCAACTATTCAGCAAAAATACTCACCCAAAAATTGTTCTTCATCAACTTCCCCATGGTAGGATAAGACCTGTTTATGTCACAGACAAGCAGAGGGATGGAAATGTTAAAGCCTTTACTGAATTGACCGATAAAGAGTTACAAGAATACCATAGCGATAATGAAATAATACTGACAAAAATTCTTGAGGAGTATCAATATGACCTCCTACATGTCAACCACTTAGTCTACCAACCAATGGTTGTTAGAAAAGCTTGTAAAGCTACCCGAACACCCTTCATCATATTTCCTCACGGAAGTTCCATAGAATATACGGTAAAAAAAGATAGACGATTCCTTGAAAAAGCACAAGAAGCCCTCGTCGATGCGAGCGGACTAATAATTGGAAACCAAGAGGTTACCGATCGAATTATCTCTCTATTTCCTAACATTAAGTCTGAAATTCAAAGAAAAACACAAATCGTGGGTGTCGGAGTAGACACTTCACTATTCCTCCCAATGCCTAAGGAAAAATGTCGTGAATCAATTACTCGATTAAACAACCTCGCAGTAGAAGATTGTTTAGGAAAATCTCCCGAGCAAAGCCATCAATTAATCAACGATGTAAAAAAACAGGGAATCTTTGCTACACAAGGACGTAGCGAGGAGTATCTAAATGATTACCCAGATCAAGATTTCTGCCAAAAAACCAATCAAATACCCTGGGATCATCATATATTACTCTTTGTTGGATCTCTTACCGTCGGTAAAGGTCTACAAACAATTATCACAACACTCCCAGAAGTTTTGGGGAAAGAACCTAACACCCAGCTACTTATAGTAGGTAGCGGGGCCTATCGTGAAGTTCTTGAAACTCTTGTGTACGCAATTGAAACAGGGGATGTACAACTTTTAAATCAACTCGCTTCAAAGGGAAAAGATCTAGATAGAAACGATCTAAAAGGACCATGGGAAGATGTTCAGCACTACATTAGTCAACCTGAAAATATCAAAACTCTCAAAAAATATGGTAGCAATTTGTCTAGTCATATTCACTTCTTAGGACGACTCGATCACAGTTTACTCCCTCACTTGTTTCCATTAGCAGATTTAGCGATCTTTCCCTCGGTTATTCCAGAAGCTTACCCGCTGGTTCTCATGGAGTCTCTTTCAAATGGGGTATTACCATTAGTCAGTTACTTTAGTGGATTCAAAGATGGTGTTGATGACCTCGTTCCCTACCTCGGAGAGGAGATCACTAATCACATGAAAATTCCGACTTCTCCAGAGATTAGAATTCCCACCTTAGCAAAGAACATTTCCTTCATTCTCCAAAAAGCTAATAATCAGGAAGTAAAACAAAGGCTTAGAAAAATTGCTGAAGAGCATTATGACTGGAATGTTAAAGCAGAAGAAATGATCGCTGCTTACAAAAAAGTGATAAAAAATGCGCTTTTGCTAAAAACCGATTGATACGCTAAGATCCATTTTTAATGGAGATATTTCTTTTGGGGAATTATAGCGTATACACAAACAAGTTGAAGATTTGGGATTTTGGCTTTGAGAAAGCCACGGGGTTGAACGATCGTAAGTTACCTTATATTGTTTAATATTAGTTAACTTACGATCGTTCAACCGCGGGAGCTTTCTCTTTGCCAAAAACCAAATCTTCAACTTGTTTCTGTATAAGGTCTTTTTTCGAAAAATTTAAGGATCTCATTTCGATTACTCTCATGATTCTAGGCCTTTTGCTAATGGTCGTAGATTTCTACTGTTTTCTCATATCCTTTGCTAGTGAACTAAAATTTGTTCATTATGTAGGGATACACGTACTTCTTTCTGCAGCTAGTTGGGGAATTTATGCTTTGGGTTTTTACCTTCAAATTGATATTAAGTTTCACACCTTAAATGCAGTAGTCCTGACCTTTTTGGGTCCTTTCAGCCTTGTAATTGCTTTATTAACTTTAACCTTTTTCTACCTATTCATAAAGTTTCTTCCCCCCTTGAAACAACTACTCAAAGAATTAAATCCAGATGTTTCGCGTAGTCTTGGAGAACTTTGTTATCAAGAAGTAATGACAGCTGGGGCAACTAGACCTGGGAAGGAACGGGTTGTTCCTTTAAATTATTACGACATCGTAGAATTAGGGACTACAAAACAAAAACAACAAGCTATCGCAAAAATTCTTCGTCACTTTCACCCTGGGTTTGCCCCGATTTTATTTGCTCTGATAAATGATGAAGTGAGCTGTATTCGAGTTTTAGCAGCGACTGCAATTAATACCATTGACCAGAAATATACGGAGTTAGCATTAACTCAAGAAAAAATTATCGAGAAATTTCCTGAAAATTTTCAAGAGTTAAAAAAACTTGCCATGATTTTAGAAACCTATTTATCACTGAACATTCTAGATGAAGATAGAAAGTTAAAGATCGAAGATCAAGTAGCTTCCCTCTTTGAAAAGCTCCATAAAGAATTATCTAACGATCCTGAGGTTCTTTACTATTATGCGAAATCTCTAGAAAGTAGAGGGAATGTGATAAAATCATATAATGTTCTCTATCAATTAATTGAAAAGGGGCTGGAGATGACTCCTCCCATGAAACTTTTATTAACAAGAGTAGGATTCAAACACTTACCACATGATAAATGGTTAGATTTACTAGAAACTATAAACAAGGATACTGGAAGTAAAGAAAAATATTTGCTAACGGTAGAGGAAATAGAACTGGAAGATATTTCGCACTTATGGGGAGTTAATGGTAGACTTTCCGAAGCTTAAAGACGGTGAAATTCCTGACATCTGTTACATAGCTGAAGGAACATACCCATATATTACCGGAGGGGTTTCAAGCTGGACACATGATCTAATTAAAACACAATCACACCTAACTTTTCACATAGTTTGCATTCTTCCCCCTGATGCAGATCCAGTAGTTAAATTTGATCTCCCTCCAAACGTGGTAGGAATCACCAATGCGTTTTTACAAATCCTACCGGAAAAACAAACCTCTTTATCTCAAAAAGAAAGAACAGAAATATTTACGAATATAGAAATGCCTCTAATTAATATGCAACATAAGCCTCATCTGTCAGAGTTACAAAAACTGCTAGATATCATCGATAAATATAAAGAGGCAATGGGGAAGGAGCTTCTTCTTAACTCCAAAGAAGCGTGGAATTTGATCGTAAGAATGTACAACTCATCAATGGGGGAAACAAGCTTTAGTGATTACTTCTGGTCTTGGAGAGGACTATTCAGTGGCCTATTCTCAATTTTACTAGCAGATCTACCCCTAGCTAAAGTCTATCACTCATCATGTACAGGATACTCAGGTCTCTACATTTCCCGCTGTTTTTTGAAAACTGATAGACCCTGTATGGTTACGGAACATGGAATATATACGAACGAGCGCATGATTCAACTTACAGCTTCAGATTGGCTACACGAATTAACATTTATGAATTTTGCTGTGGATAGAAAATCCTATCACCGGGATTTGAAAGACTTATGGATGGATTTATTTTCCGGATATGCTTTCTTGGCTTATCAAGCCTGTGAACGAATCTTGACATTGTATGAAGGAAATATCCCTTTACAAGTTGCTGATGGTGCAAGTCTCGACAAAATACAAATCATTCCTAACGGTGTAGATATAGACACTTACGGAAGTGTTGAAAGAAAAAAAGAAGGTGTCCCGGTAGCAGGCCTTATCGGTCGTGCCGTACCGATTAAAGATGTGAAAACCTTCATCAAAGCAGCAAACATCATAAAAAAAGCTGTACCCGAGTCAGAGTGTTGGGTACTTGGACCAATTGATGAGGATCCAATATATTATGAGGAATGCGCAGAACTTGTTGCAAAAAACAGTTTAGAAGAGACTTTTAAATTCATTGGAAAAGTAAACATCAAAGAGTACTTGAGCAAGATGGACATCATGGTGCTAACAAGCATCAGTGAGGCACAACCATTAACGATTCTTGAAGCAGGGGCTGCAGGGATTCCTTTTGTCTCGACAAATGTCGGTTGCTGCTCAGAGTATGCCTGGGGAAGAAGTGATGAAGATCCTAATCTTGGAGAAGCAGGTATTATTTGTCCCTTAGCTAATCCCCAAAAAGTTGCTGAAGGGATCATTAAAATGATGCGAGATAAGAATTATTACGAAGAGTGTGGTAAAGTGCTAAAAGAAAGAATTATCCAATTCTATAGCTATGAATCTTTTGTTAAAAACTATAAGGAACTATATGACGAGATGGTTGAACTCTCAATAAAGAATCATGGGTGTTAAAAGTGGCTGGTCTTGGTTTTGTCATTAGAAAGTTGCATAAATCCGATACACTATTCAACAGCTTGAGAGCTTATTTCTACGGAATGATGGCAACATCCGGACCTTGGATTGTAACTGTCGTTGCATTAGGTATTTACTTTCAACTTACTAACCACCTAGGAAGTGTTGAGGAGAATTTAAAGGGACGTGCATTGGTATTATACAATTTTGGATTTTCTCTTGTTCTTTGTTCACCCGTGGTAGTGATCGCAAACAGGTATTTATCCGACGGTATATTTAAAGGAGACTTAAGAGAAGCACTCCCAACACTCCTTGGAGCGATGTTTTTTGTGTTTTTGTACACTACTCCACTTGTTCTGTTTTTTTACTTCTATATTCTCGATTTGACACCATTGGAGGCCTTACTATCGAGTTACTTTTTTATTATTGTGGCAGGTGTTTGGTTATTGAACTCTTTCATTGCCTGTTTAAAAAATTACAATGGAATTACTCTATCATTTACTATAGGGATGGTCGCTTGTGTTGTTTGTTCAGTGCCCCTAGTCGACTACGGGGCAATGGGAACTGTTTTTGGATTTGGACTTGGTTTATCTTTTACGTTTGCCAGTTTATTGGGAATGATTTTAGCGCAGTATCCGAAAGGAGAAGGAAAGTTGTTTTCCTTCATCCCTTTTTTTAAGTCGTATTGGGAATTATGCCTTGGTGGCTTGATCTACAATGCAGCGATATGGGTTGATAAATGGATTCTGTGGTTTACCCCAGAAGCTACCCAACTACCTAGTGGTTTATTAATGTATCCTGAATATGATGGTGCGATGATCTTGTCTTATTTAAGTATCATACCCTCTTTAGCATTGTTTATGGTGAGTCAGGAAACATACTTTCTTGAGCACTATTACCGATACTATGAAGACATTAGAAACCATGCTTCATTTCGAAGAATTATGACTAACCATGAAAGCTTAAAATCAGCTGTTGCCGCAATTGCACGAAATACTCTCATATTTCAATTTTCTGTGGCGACATTACTAGTTTTATTAGCCCCAAAAATATTGGTCTATATGAATATGAATGTTACTCAACTCGGAATTTTTCGGTTTGGTGTTTTAGGAGCCACTTTTCAAATTACAACAACTTATCTAACAATTTTATTATCATATTGTGAGGAACGAAAACTTGTATTGATTATTCAAGCCTTTCTTTTTGTAACAAATGCCATTTTTACATACTTATCAACATTTTTGGGATTCTCATACTATGGCCGAGGTTTTCCAAACTGTTCTCAGTAATTATTGCTGCCAACCCAAAAGTAAGTAGGCTAGCGATAAAAAAACCTAGGC
>JBCDHL010000136.1:0-6059 GCA_038750095.1 Chlamydiota bacterium | reverse complement strand
TGCCTTTTTTGAAGAACAATATACCGCCTTAGCAGCAGCTATAGACGTAATAGCTGAGCAGGTTCGCATCCTTGGAGATCGCCCCCCATCCAGTCTTAAGGAGTTTTTGGAACTTGCAAGTCTTAAAGAATCATTCGGCAAACTTTCTGAAAACGATATGCTTACCGAATTACTCTCTGATCACGAAGGCATTGTCCAACAACTTCAAGGTGCGATAGATAATGCACAAGAAGCTAAAGATGAGTCTACTGCAGATCTTTTAATCGATAGAGTCCGTGATCACGATAAAATCGCATGGATGATTCGCAGCCACCTAGGTTAGACCGAGAGACTGAGAGACTGAGAGACTGGTTTTATGCCAGGCTTTCAGCCTTCAAACTCATTCTGAACGCGGCCCATGCCTACATTCGATCGCAAGCTCCCTGATACCAATCAGAGCTCGACAAATAACTAACCTTCGGCCTTCATATCTCATTCAGTATATCATTTCCCATCTTTTTTAAAAAATGACGTTCGGATTAATACACATTTAAATCAAATAAAAAAAACAAAATATAATAATCAACAGAATAATTATTCTCATATAAAAAACAAAAACAATAATTTCTTGACAAAATGTATCTTTTAGAGCGATTAGTTGGGGTATGTCGACCTGACCTTTTACTCTAATCACCCACGCTCATCATTTGTATACAGATCCTGTTCCAAAATTTGGAATTTTCAAACACGACCGGTATAGGTATCTCGCTCCACAAACTGCAATTCTCTGAGTCCCATTACTCGATAAGAGCACAAGAATTAGTTAAATAATTTTCATCCTTTTTCGCAAGGAGGTGAAGCGGATGACTATTGGACTTAAATTGGATGCGTTAGAGCAAATCAATATTCCGAAATCTTCAAGTGGAGATAAACTGAGTGATGATCAGTATCTGATAATTGACTCACGATCTTCATCAGACCGCTCTTCTTCTGATAATGAAGAGCCTAGGCGCCGCTTGTTCAAGGAATTGACAGTTACTGATGGGATTGAATCGGCCGCTGATGAAGCAAGTAGGGCCCTTGAGGAACTGGTAAATGATATTCAAGTAATAGCTATTGAGTTATTCAAAGAAGTTCCAAGTGATCGCAACGAAGTGAATACTTTCGTGGATAGAAATTTCATTCAGAGAAAAGACATTCAAAATAAAACAGCTCTTAGAATAGCCGATTATATTCATGAACAAATGATTAAAGTATATTCCAAACACAAGTCAAAGATTCTTAGTGTATTCGAAAATGGTCTCAACTTATGCATTCCATCCGAAAGTCAAAATAGCATAATGGGAATCGCCTTACTATTCGAAACTTGGGATCTCGCAAATACAGATTTTACTCTCACAGATGACGGCGTTCATCTAAACGAACAAGTTATCTCTGCTCCTATCGCACCAAAATACACTAATACAGAAAAATGGGTGAGCAAATTTAATGAAAGTGACGGAAAGCGAGAGATTTTACGACCCAAGGCTCTGGCAATCCTTGAACATCTACGTTACAGGGCTTGGAACTGGAAGGGTAACATTGCAACCCTTCCTAAAGCTGAAGAGGTATCCAACATACGTTCTGCACTATTTTCTATGTTCTCTTGTCAAGATCAAGAAGTACAGCTTAAAGCACTGGAATACTTGATTGAGTTATTAGAGGCCGACCCACTTACAAAAGAATCTGCTAATGGCATTGTTAGACTTTTAAATAATATTCGCAGCAAGGTCACTATTAAAGATGCTGAAGAAATAGAAACAGAAGTTCAAAGACCATTAGTTCGAGCATATGCACTATGTCTTGAAAATATATTGTTACAAAGTCAGTTAGGAAGATTGAACGGCTTAACACAATCATCTCGAGATGAAATATGGGATAGAGCAGATGAATACTTGAGCTTGAATATCGATGATGAGGACATTAATTTTTGGGCTAAGTATGCAGTTCAGGCAGCGCAGCGTATTAAAACAGATGTTGCGGAATGGGAAGAGTGGGGGCTGCGTCTTCTTCAAATTACTAATGCTATCGTCCAACTTGCCTCAGCCATCAACTCACCTGAAGCTTCAGGAGAGGCGATCCAAGGAGCCCAAGCAAATTTAATTTCAGCATTTTATCACCTACCATGGAGAAAAGCTTGGTTCGAAAAAACTATCCTTATCCAGAAACTTTCAAGGTTTGGTCTGCATGATATTCAAGAGTTTCAAGAAGTCATTCCTTTGATGCAGTTTGAAAAATCCAGTCTTGTTAAACCGCAGGAAATCAGTAAAAAAGCCTCTAAAAAGGCAAAAGACATTTACACAGGAGATAATGATGACAAATTGCTATATGGGATTGTCTCCTGCCTCACAAGTACTATTCAATACTCACCAGACGAACGCGTACAACAAGAAGCTATGAAAGTCTTGATTCAATTTGCAACGATCGATAATGAACGCGTTCTGCTGAAAGTTGTCGACTCGCTGTATAAACTCATTAGTAAAGGGGGGAGAAAGGGGATTACTTCCCGTATGATCATTGAAGTGTTTCATCTGTTGCCTAGCTTAAAGTCCGACAAGGTCATGGCAACCGTTAAACAAATTCGTCAAAATTTCCCTCTCCCTCCTTTCGATGCACAAAACGAATCCAGGTACTTTCATAGTGTATTAATCTACTTCGTCTACTATGTAGCAGAAATAAAGTCTGTCGATGTTTTAGGGGCTCGCTCTTTAGCCGTTTCACTTGCTAGTTCAGAAGAAGAGCATGTCGTGACAACTTTTTATAAATGGATTAAAGACTTTATTCCAGAGTACCAGCAACCAGATGCCAAAGGGCTCACGCCTTACCATGTAGCCGTTCAACAGCACAACATCGGTGTCATTAAGCATGTAAATGAAGTATTGACTGATATTAACATTAACTCAAAAGACTACTTTTTGGGTCATACAGCTCTTCACGATGCTGTGATCAGTGAGGTTCCGGATGCAATCCCCGTATTAATTCACAATGGGGCTGATCCAAACATCCGTTCGAAAGAAGGCTTTGTTCCACTTCACATTGCCATCAATGAAGGAGCTTACCAGTGTATACGAAAATTGCTTGAAGAAGGTGCGGATCCAAATGCGATCACCCTTGACCGTGAAACACCTATTGACCTTGCCTTGGCACGTGACGAGGTACATATATTAACTCTTTTAATTGAATACGGAGCAGAAATCTGCCAAAGCCCTTTTGTTACACCTATTATTGCTGCAGCACAGTATGGTGCAGAACAATGTATCATTGAGCTGCTTCACAAAAAACAGAATGAGCCTCTTTCTGAAGCTGAGGCACAAAGCATACTCCTTTACCTCCATGGAGAAATTGAGGATAAAAAAGCTGACACTGGATTCCAAAAACGGCTGCTGCAAGAGGTGGAAAAAAAACCGTTACACAAAGAAGTTTTTGATAAAGTGACTTTAGAAGTACCTCCTAAAGATTTGCTATTAAAATTCTATGGTTTATCTGAACTACATCACGCAATTCTGAATCGAGAGTACGATAAATTCAAAGCTCTTCTTATTGGACAAAAAAATATTAATATAGGCGATAACTTTGGGAACACTCCACTCCACTACGCTGCTTGGCAAAGAGATCCAGTGTTCATCGAGGAATTGTTAAAGTTCGGTGCTGATCCAAAGCAACTCAATGCTTTTGCAGAGTCTCCTCTATTTGTATTTTGTTCCGATCGTGATCGCTGGATTCCTAGTGAATCCCATTGCACCTGTCATCCATTCGAAAGAAATGAGCCAAATCCTTCGCTACTTAAGATATTTTCTGAGTATGGTGCAGACTTCAATGCTACTGATCAGTGTATGGGGAACTTACTTCACAGAGCATCTTCATCCGGATATGGAGAGCTGGCCTTGATGTTATGTAAGATAAATCCACTTCTATTCTGGGGAAATAATAGCTTGGGGCTAGTTCCCTTCATTGACTCTTTAAGAAACAACCGTTTGCCTAACTGGAGTGAAATCATTCAGACAGTTTCGGGGGGAAACTTAGCCTTATTAGAAAAAGAGTTGTGGAAAGTAAACAAAGGGCAGCACACGCTCGCTAACAGTCTCGCCTACATCAAAGAAGTAGATCTTCTATCTGTATTATTTAAGCAAAATAAAAAATGCGCTATTAGGAGAGGCAATACACCAAGCCGTAAAAATGCGCTCCACGTAGCTGCGATGGTTGGATCCTTAGAAATTATTGACCTTTATAATGCCCACGGAATTAGCCTAACATCTGTCGATGCTTATGGTAATAATATTGCTCATATTGCTGCCATGTATCATCAAACTCACTTTCTGAGAAAATTACCCATCGACCACAAAATTTTCAACCAACGCAATAAAGATGGGAAACTTCCTCTTCATATAGCGGCAGCGACCAATCATTTTGAAGCTCTTAAGCTGTTAGTGAAAAGTAAAAATCACTGTTTGGTACGCGATGCCCATGGAAATACACCTCTTCACCTAGCCGCACAATCAGGAAGCATTGAAGCTGTTACATTTCTTTTAGAAAGAAATCCCCGTGCTATTTACATAGGAAATGAAAGTGCGAATACTCCCCTTCACCTTGCTTGCGCAAAGGGATACATTAATTGTGCTAGAGAGCTTATCGCTTTTGAAAAAATGAAAAATTATAAAAGTAACTTAGAAGAAGAAGTATTAAAAGATCGCAGGCTAGAAATCTCCATCTATGAAATGGAAAACGCATGGGGTGCAACGCCCTTCATTCTTGCAGCTCAAGAAGGCCATCTCGAGATAGTTAATTACCTTACGAGTAAAAGTATTGGAGTTAACTTCCGAAAACAGGATTTTAGTGGTGAAAATGCGTTACACAAAGCAACCTTTAGGTTACACCTCGATGTCGTTAAAGCTATTTTAGAAATCGAAAATAAATCTATTTCACCCGATTCTGGTGAACGAGTCTATGATGCAAGTGATGTCCGGGGAGAAATTCCATTGCTTGAAATTTCAAAACTAGGTGCGAAGCTAAAAGAGGACCCCTTCTCTGTTAATGGGATTATGAAAGCTCACTTGAATGCTGAGAAAGAGCTCATACAAAATACAAACGAGGTAGGCCAAAGCTTTATCCATAACGCAGCAAGTAGAGGACTGTACGCTCTCTTAAAGTACCTTGCAGAACATCCGCAAATGGAATTATTTGCAAAATGTGCAAAGTGGGCAGCTCCTGATAACCATGGAGACACACCCTTACATTGTGCGGTTCGTGGAAATCATCCCGATGTGATAAAGCTTCTGTTAAAACTTGGGGTTCCTATTGACAAATCAAATAATAAAGGTGAAACTCCCATCATGCTCGCTGTGAAACATGGAGATTGTGAAGCAGCTAGGATACTTTTCAAAGAAGGAGCAGACCTAAAAAAACATGACAAACGACACCGAACCATTGTCCATCATATATTTAGGAAGCAGACAATCCCAATGCCTATACCGATGCGACTATTACTCGAAGAGATTTTAGTACAACACCCAACGCTTACTACCCTGAAAGACAAGAACAAGTGGACACCATTACATACCTTGGCAGCATTCGGACATAAAGACGAACTTCATGTACTCCTCCGAAACCTTCCAAAAGATGAGCAACGGAGGTTAAATCAATACGTATGGAAAAAGACCAAAGATGGTGAAACAGCGGAAACACTAGCAAACCAACTTTCTCCTAATAAAGATATGGCAGCAGCAATTACTTACTTCGAAGAAAGAGCTCTTGCAGCTAACGGTGCTAAATGCACCGCAATCGGAAGGAAGGTAAAGTCTGTTCCTTATAACCTTAACCTTCGTAATTGTGAAACTTAACTATAGAACTAGCTATACCGATCGTGATTCAAAATTTAGGATTTTATGAAGTTCTTCAATTGATGATGAAGGCCGAAGGCCAGATTTGTTTAGAGCCCAGGTTGGAATCATACCTTACCACACAAAATGTAAATAAAAATTTCATATGTTTATACAAATTCAAAATTTATGTAACTTCTCTCTTAATTCTAACTATTTTGATAT
>JBCDHL010000135.1:0-6084 GCA_038750095.1 Chlamydiota bacterium | reverse complement strand
TAATTTGTTGAGAAATTTTCTGTGATTGGTTGTTCGTCAGTCCCAACCTGTAACTCTCCATTCCTTTGCTTAATCAACTTCTCTACTTTTCTTTCAGCATCTGTTAGCTTTTTCCCACATGTAGTGATCAGCTTATCCGCTTCTTCATACATCTTCAATGAGTCATCTAAGGAGATATTACCTGAGTTAAGTTTTTCTAAGATTTCTTCAAGTCGCACAAAAGCCTTTTCAAAATTTATTTCACTATCTTTTTTGATCACTTTGATATCACTTTGTTAATCGTTGATAGAACTTCACCATCAGATACCATAAAGCGAACTTTTTCCTCTTCCTCTATCTGATGTACTGATTTTATAACGGAACCATCCTTTTCAGAAAAGAGAATACTATACCCTTTTCTTAATAATTTTTTGGGATCAATTGCCTGAAGTGTCGTCGTCACTTTCGAAAGTTGTTCTTTTTTAAATTGAATTATATTCAGGATGAGCCGATCCAACTGAGTCTGTTTTTGTGTAGCATTCAATGAACGACGATTAGTTTCGATTTTCGAATGTAAAGCACGATCAAGTGAATGGGAGAAATGAGTTAATTTTTGTTTGAATTGTGCGATCTGTGATTCAGGGCTCAAAGAACGGAGCAGTTGCTCACGTCCACGAAGTAATGTACGTTGGTGTTGTAGTACATTCAACATGTGTGAATCTAACTTCCCACGTTGATCATCCAATCTCTGCATCCAGGGTCCTAAAAGATAGTAAGGCGATACAAAAAGTGGGTGTTTTAAAACCCCACCTAAGCGATGGCGATACTGGCCGATTCTCATGGTTAGGGTATGATGTAACCTTTTTTGGAGCTGACCAAGGTGCTCTAGCTGCTGCGCCCGCTCAGCAATCACAATTTCCGCTGCAGCAGAAGGAGTCGGAGCGCGCACATCAGCAACATATTCAGCGATACAGTGGTCAGTCTCGTGACCCACTGCGGCAATAATGGGGATTTTGCTTTGGAAGACAGCTTCAGCAACGACCTCTTCGTTGAAAGCCCAAAGATCTTCAATACTTCCACCTCCCCTTCCGATAATCATCACATCAACCAGCTGATGTTCATTGAATTGTCGGATAGCCTGAGCGATCTCTCCTGGAGCTTCGACACCTTGCACACGTACGGGGTTAAGAATCATATGGAATCCTGAGAAACGTCTGGTAAGAACGTTAAGAATATCTTGAATTGCTGCACCCGTCGGACTCGTCACAACTCCGATACGTTTGGGAAATTTGGGGATGTTTTTTTTATGTTCCTGTTTGAACCACCCCTTTTTATTTATCTTATGTTTAAGTTCCTCTAATCGCAAGAGAAGCTCCCCTACTCCGACCTGTTGAATTTCTCTAACAATAATTTGATACTTGCCACTAGGTGGATAAACATTTATTTCACCATGCAAGATAACCTTGTCGCCATCTTTAGGTGTTGCTGGGAGACGTGAAGCATTCCCACGAAACATCACAGCAGATACTTGTGCTTCTTTATCTTTTAAAGAGAAGTAGAGGTGCCCGGAACTCTGCTTTTTGAAATTACTAATTTCCCCCTGAACCCAGATAATGGGAAATGTTGATTCTAAACAGTGCTTGATAGCATTTGTCAGTTGACTAACACTTAGAACTGGTTTGTTTTGTGCAGATTGATGATTCGTCACGTTTCCAATTGGTTGTTGCATCCGAGCTAAAATCTAACCTATTACGACATATATGTGAAGAAATTTCCGGTATTGAAAAACTTATTGAAACACCTGATGATTCTAGGTATAATAGTAGCAATATAATTTATTTGAGGAACAAGGTATGCCTAACGGACAAAGACAACATGTGATTGCCGGGAACTGGAAAATGTATAAAACAATCCAGGACACTGAAGCTTATGTTAAAGAGCTCACTCCTCTCGTGGCCGATAGTGACGTGTCGGTTTTCTTGTCTGTTCCCTTTACAGCGATTCGTTCCGCATCAGAAGCTGCCAAGGGTAGCAATATCCATATCGGCGCGCAAAACATGAACGACGTAACGGAAGGCGCATTTACAGGTGAGATTGCAGGAAGAATGCTTGTTGAAGCTGGAGCCAATTTCGTCATTATTGGCCACTCAGAAAGGCGTCATATCTTTGGAGAATCGGATGCGTTTATCAACAGAAAAGTGAGACGCTCTCTTGATGATGGACTTATCCCAATCCTCTGTATAGGCGAAACCCTCGAGCAACGAGATAGTGAATCGACAGAAGCTATTCTAAAAGAGCAACTATCTCAGAGTCTGGCAGATATACAATCAGACCAAACAAGTAAAATTTTGATTGCCTACGAGCCAGTATGGGCGATTGGAACAGGTAAAACAGCCACTCCAGAACACGCTCAAGAGGTTCATGTTTTTATTCGTGAGACAATCAAAGAGCTGTGGGGTGAAGACAATGCAGATAAAACCACTATCATGTACGGAGGTTCTGTGAAGCCTAACAACGCTCGTCACCTGATGGAGCAACCCGACATTGATGGCCTTTTAGTAGGTGGGGCTTCACTGAATGTGGAATCGTTCAGTCATATCGTACATTATCAAAATGCTTTAACACACTAATTTTTAGGAGTATCATGACAACAGCAATCTATATCTTTTCAATCATCCTGTTTATCACTCTATGTGTGGTCCTGTGCTTCGTTATCTTGATTCAGGAAAGTAAGAGCACTGGTCTCGGAGCCTCTTTCGGTGGCGATTCCGGAGACTCATTATTTGGTACTTCAACAGCTGACGTATTGAAGAAGTTTACTGGATGGTTAGCCTTTGCGTTCTTAGCTTCTTGTGTCGTGCTCTCTATTTGGACAAAGTCGATGAGTCATCAGTCCGCTCCATCAGGCCCTGTCATTGAACAACTTGACGAAAAATAAGCTGAAATATTTGGGTGTTGTGTAAGTTTTCGAACCAATGCCCAATTTTAATAGCTCCCCCCTTCTGCAAATGTTCGACCAGCGCCTCCGAATTCAAAATATTTATTACCAAAAAGAACTGATTGTTTTTCTTGTAGACATTATGCTAAATACATGCAGTAGTCAAATATACCCAAACAAGTTGAAAACTCTCATGAACCACATCCAAATTTTGAATCACGATCGGTATAAATAACTATTTAGTGAGGTCAGTAAAATGAATATAAATCCTAAAGTATTTTACTACCCCCCTCCATTTAAAGGAATCATACGCGAACTTGACACAGAGAAATGTACCGACTATTGCTTTAAACCAATGATTGGTGAGGACGAAAGCTTCTCTGAAGAATTAATCGAAGAAGATGTTGAAGAGCTTGATGAAAATGGATTAGCTACTACTGTCGGTTGGCCAGGTGAATCTTCCAATGAGGACGACTATTGGGAAAAGGTGAACACATACCCAGGAGGAACCCTTGAAAGGAGTTCGTTGTATGTACATAATTTGCTTAATGATAGAAAGCTCAATACAGCCTCAAAGTCATTAACGCTTAATACAAAATATAAGAAAAACCTTCCTCTCCTAAATCAAACAATGCTTGATCTACGACGACTTGGCCGTGTGACTATTAACGGTCAAATTGTTTATGATATGTCAAAAATTGACGACAATGTTGAAATATTTATAAATAACTGGACTGACGATGAAAAAACCATCTACACATTTAAGGAGTGTATGAATGCTCTACACAAAAGCTTTCCTCTCACTTCAAACGCACTAAAGCTATCAACACAAGCCACTCTAGCTCCTCTAACAAGACTAATCATTCCTCGTTTTAGTAACCTCCAGTTATCTCCCCCAAATCTTATCCATTGCTGTGCCCAATCTGTAAATATTGAGACTCGTGAAAAAAACATCACACGCATTTTTTATCACTCCATTTGGAGTATTGTGTCGATGGATGACCATGAAACCCCATTAAAATATATGAAAGGATCTGTTGAGTTTGTATTCGGCACCGACGACTTAATCAATGGACGAGCTGGTTCCGCACGTGAATTTGAACGGTGCACTCCCTTTTTTGATACATTCGATGAAGCAGTCGAATGTGGTGAGTGGCCAGCAAACGCTAAATCCACCGAAATATACGACAAGCGAATAGGACTATTCCCCGATTATAAGGAACACCTCCACCCCCTTATTGCGGCTTCTTGCCTCAAACATCTCGCAAAGACGGACGAAACCTCAACAGCAGAGTGTATTGAAAAAGCTGTCCAGTCAAAATTTTTACCATTGAAAAATATAATATTATTTGACCGAGAACTTTATAACGAAAATGACTTGCTCAGCAAACTTCCTGATCAAGGAGAGTTTATTTGTGAAACCATCAACAAAAACATACATTATCCAAGCCTCATAATTGGTAAATTAATGAAATTTTCCTGTTTAGGAATTGGGAATCTTCTAACAAAAATCGCCTATTCGAAGTTTTTAAAACCTAGTATTGACCGTCATGTTTCATGTTACCAGTACCAATTGACTATCAAACATCCAGACAATGATAAGAGTCATTACCAAATCATCGCCACATCGAAATGGTACACACATGATATGTCGAAAGAGAATACACCCATCTTATCAAGGTTTGAAATATCACTCATCGCAACAATTTCAGAAAGCGAGCTAACATCAACCTCTCCAACAAATATTGACCTTCAACTAGAGGTAGAAACATTTTAAACTCATTGCTTGGATCCAGCAGAAGTTCCTGCTATCCAACCTGTCGTCCATGCTGCTTGAAAGTTAAACCCTCCTGTAATCCCATCTATATCCAACACTTCACCGCAAAAATACAAATGTGGAATCAGTTTACTTTCCATCGTTTTGAAATTGACTTCAGAGAGGGTTACTCCCCCACAGGTAACGAACTCTTTTTTATACGTGGTCTTTCCATCAATAGTGTAACCATCTCGCTTCAATTGAGAAATAAGTGCTTCAATTTGCGATTTTGACAGATCAGTCCAGCGGTTCCCTTCATCAATAGACGCTTGTTTTACCAATGCTCTCCATAACTGTTTAGGCAAAGAAATCAGTGGTTCATTCATGACTGCTTTCTTTTCACCACTCGCCTTTCTCTCCCCAATACGCGACCTCAAGGCATTGTCGGAGAGTTCTGGAGCCCAATCGATTTGGACCTTTGTCCGATAATCAGATTGGTATAATTCCTTTGCACAATATGCCGATAACTTCAGAACAGCCGGTCCACTAAATCCCCAGTGAGTAATAAGAAGGGGACCTTTATACTCTCGCTTAAACTCTGGGAGTTTCACTACAACCTTATCAGCAGATACTCCTGAGAGCTCTTGAAGTGGGGATTGAGGGATATTAAAAGTAAACAAAGAAGGAATAGGGTTGATAATTTTGTGACCCATCAAACTTGCTAGCTCGTATCCGCGTTTCGCACTACCCGTAGCAATGATAACTGATTGGGCGTTTAAAGAGATGCCAGAACGTAGTGAAATGGCGAACCCACTATCTCCAGGAGTAATACGATCTACATGCTGCCCATATTGGATTTCCACATTATTTGCGGCTTTCATCAGACAATCAATAATAGTTTGTGAGTCATCAGTGACTGGAAACATCCTTCCATCACTTTCAGTTTTCAGCTCTACACCTCTTTTCTTGAACCAGTCGATGGTGTCTCGTGGCTGGAATTGCGCGAAAGGTCCCCTTAACTCCTTACTTCCTCTGGGATAGTTTGCAACAAGATCTGAAGGGGTAAAGCATGAGTGAGTGACATTACATCTTCCTCCCCCCGAAATTTTGACTTTGGAAAGGAGCTTTCTTGATTTTTCCAGTAATAAAATCTCCCTTTCAGAACAAAAATCAGAGCCCCTGATTGCTGAAAAAAGACCGGCAGCACCGCCACCAATAACAATTGTTTTGTATGTTCTATTATGCATATCCAATAATCATAAATACAAATAAATTATCATAACACCGAAATATATACCGATCATGAATGAAGATTTGGGTATAAAATTTATCCTAGCCAGATCTTTAAGCTACAAAAATACTGTTCAATAAAATCGATGTAACTTCCTAGTATCTGGCTTTTTTCCAATTC
>JBCDHL010000134.1:0-6136 GCA_038750095.1 Chlamydiota bacterium | reverse complement strand
GAAAAATATTCTTTATAAACTGAGTTGGGCTTGAGATCTAAATACAATTTTCTGTATGCTAGCTCATTAAAATAACCTCAACCCTAGACTAATTAGTATGAAAGTTCCTCTAAGCTGGTTAAAAAAATATATTAACATAGAGCTCCCTCCTATCGAAATTGCCAAAATTCTTACAATGGCAGGTCTCGAGGTTGATGCTATCGAAAAACTTGATTTCGGATTCTCTAATGTTGTCGTTGGTAGAGTTCTCGTCACCGAAAAACACCCTAATGCAGATAAACTCTGTGTGGCTCAGGTTAGCGATGGACAAGAGACGTTTCAACTAGTCTGTGGCGCTCCGAATTGTAGAGCCGGTCTGGTCACGGCCTTTGCTAAAGTTGGGGCTCTATTGCCCGACGATGGAGAAAAGCCATTCAAAGTGAAGAAATCAAAAATTAGAGGTGTCGAGTCCTTAGGGATGCTCTGCTCAGAGAGTGAATTGAAAATTTCCGATGACAACGATGGCATCATCGAGTTCGATGACTCTTATCAAGTTGGAGATGATCTTGCAGAACTTCTTAGCGATATTGTTTTTGAAATATCCCTCACTCCTAACCTTGGTCACTGTTCCAATGTTTACGGTGTAGCAAGGGAGCTTCATGCGGCAACAGAAACTTCGTTGTCGTTTCCCGTAATTCACGTGGATGAACAAAGTGATGAATCGATAGAAAATGTAGCTTCTGTGGATGTTCACGACAAAGAACTATGTCCAAGGTATGCTTGTCGTTTAATAAAAAATGTTACAATTGCTCCTTCACCACAGTGGCTACAAAATGCCTTGATCGCTTCAGGAATTCGGCCCATTAACAATATTGTCGATATCACAAACTTCGTTCTGCTAGAATTGGGCCACCCTCTCCATGCTTTCGATTATGACCAACTTGAGGGGCATCGAATCGTTGTAAGGAGAGCTAAAAAATTAGAGCCTTTCACTACTTTGGATGATAAGGAGCGAGTGATGCACCACGAAGATCTGATGATTTGTGATGGTGTCAAACCTGTCGCCATCGCTGGTGTAATGGGAGGGCAAAATTCCGAAGTTGGCGAAACCACTAAAAATGTCCTTTTAGAGTCCGCATATTTTGACCCTAGTTCCGTTCGAAGGACAAGCAAAAGACTGGGTCTTATGACTGATGCATCTCGCCGTTTTGAAAGAGGGTGCGATCCGAACATGGTCCCAAAAGCTCTTGACCGCGCTACTATGCTTATCCATGAACTTGCTGGAGGGGAAGTTGTTAAAGGAATCATCGACATCAAAGAAGGGGAGTTTCAGGAAAAAGTCATTCCATGTAGAGTGAAAAGGGTGAACCGTGTTCTTGGAACGACCCTCAGTGTCAGTGAGGTGGAAAACGTATTCCGTCGTCTGGGTTTTGATTTCGATTGGGATGGAGAGGATCTGTTTAGTGTTTCTGTTCCTACATACCGATTTGATATCTCTCAAGAAGTCGATCTCATAGAAGAGGTTGCCAGACTACACGGTTACGAAAATCTTTATCGAGCACCGACAACTTTTCACAATTCTAAAGAGCCTCATTCGGAAGTTTTCCTTTTTGAAAGAGAAATTCGCGGGAGGATGATTTCAGAGGGGTTGCAAGAATTTCTGACATGTGACCTTATTGGTCCTACTCTTTTGGAAATCGTTCATGGACCAGTCATGAGTGAGGATGCCCTTGTTAAGGTTCTCAACCCTACATCTATCGAGCAGTCTTGTCTGAGAACTTCACTTCTTCCCGGGCTTCTACAAGTTGTTAAGTACAACTACGACCATCAAAATCATGACATCAGTGGGTTTGAAATTGGACGTGTGCATTTCAAAAAGGAAGAAGGTCAATATCACGAGGAAACTGTTGTAGGCATTACTCTTTCGGGAAATAATCACCCGCATAACTGGGGGGACAAACCTCGTGAAGTCGATTTTTTTGATCTGAAAGGTATCGTGGAAAATTTATTGGATGGTCTAGGCATTAAAAACTTGGTATATAAAAATAATGAACTTCCTCATTTCCACAATGGGCGTCAAGCCTCTGTCTATATCGATCAATTAGAGATGGGGACCATTGGAGAAGTTCATCCTTCAATCACACGAAAGCTGGGGGTCCCGCAGAGAATTTTCTTTGCAGAATTCAACTTGCAAGATCTTTTCTCATCGAGTGTAAAAGATCAGGTGATGCAGAAAATCCCTGTTTATCCAGCATCAGAGAGAGATTGGACGATAACCTTGAAAGAGACTGTGTCAGTTAACGAAATTTTCGAGCTCATTCAATCGATTGACTCGAGATTACTCGAAAAGTGTGACCTTCGCGATATCTATCGTAGCGATATGGTTGGGGAAGGGCTTAAAAATGTTACCTTTAGATTCGTCTATCGTGATACTAAAAAAACTATAGCTCAGGAGACTGTTGACCGTGAACATGCCAGGATCACTGATAGGGTTCGAAGTTTGATTGGGTAAAAAAGTTGGAAATGTAACCCTACAACGTGTATGTTTAAAACCAAACTCGTAACTCAGTACTGGGGGAACCATGAAAAAAGCAACCTTTATATTCTTAGCTTTGACAGCAGGTATCACAACCTCCTGCGCGAAAAACACCAATAGAAGACCTTGTAACATCGTTGAAGAACGTTTCGTTCATAAATATGGAATGGAAGTTGAGCAAAAGGATTGGCAAGCTCGAGGTAATAATGGCCAGGTCATTACAAAGCTTGATGACGGTGTCGTTTTAACGCAAACATACAAAGATGGGCAGCTTGATGGTGTCACGACATATACACACCCTCACAGTGAATCGATAGAAATCGTCGAAACATATGTCAACGGCATGCTTACTAATAGAGTGACAAATAACGATATGGGACGTCCTGTGGAGGAGGTAGACTACACTCCTGATGGGTTCGAAATTGTCACTACTTGGTTTGAGGGAGGAATACCCCAAAGCCGTGAAATGTACAAAAGTAATCAACTTATTGAAGGAGAGTATTTCACCCCTACTCATCAGCTAGAATCCCGTGTGGATAATGGTGAGGGAACAAGGATTGTTAGAAATAACTACGGTGATCTGCTTTCTAAGGATTTATACGATAGTGGTTACGTAGTCATGAAGTCCACTTTTCATCCCAACGGTACTTTGAAAGCGGTGACGCCTTTTGCGAATAACAAACCCCACGGTGAACGTAAAATCTTTCACCCAGCTGGAGAACCCGACAAAGTCGAACAGTGGGTAGGTGGTAAGCAGCATGGAGTGACTATAACGTTTAAAAACGGCGAAAAACGTGCCGAAATTCCTTATGTAAAAGGTAAAAAACATGGTACAGAAAAACGTTATCGCGGTGGTCATGACATTGTTCAAGAGTTGAGTTGGAAAGATGGGAAAAAGCACGGTCCTACAATCACATATGTCGATGGTGAAGCCTCTAAGACAGTCTGGTTTCATAAAGGTAAGTCCGTGACGGAATCTTCATACAACCAAAAGAATAAGTCACGATAGGTAGATACTGATCGTGTTTCAAAATTTGGGTACAGCTCAAACTAGGGTTGTATTTTTTGTGACCGAGACCGTGCGCTTAGGCTGTAGAATAATTGTAACGAATCAAAAATTTACACACCTTTTCTCTTCGCACCTTTGCGTTAAAAAAACATCTTCAGAATTAGTTCAGACGGTGGTTTTCAACGCAGAGTCGCAAAGAGGAGGAGAATGGTAGAGTTAGGTGATGTTGGAGTCTGCAATCTCGTTGATATTTTGAGTATTCCATAATTCACTGATCATTGTGGTAAACTCGCCCGTTTCTTCATTACTCTCGTATTTTTTGATGACTACGGGGTTTTTTAGTCGATCTAATAGAGTGACGACATTTTCTTCAGCCCCAAGTTTTGTATAGGTTATCCTCTGGGTGGCAATAAGTGGGCCGTGAGGATAGTAGATTTCACACGTAGTACAAAGCCCTTTTTCAAAGGTATATTTCTCAGTCGAAATAACACGATCGTCTTGATTCCGTATTAGGCAGGTTTGTTCACTTGCACTCTCTTCAATAGTTTGTTTTTGCCAGGCGGCTTGTTCTTGTGGTTTTAGCCACCTAAAGTCGTACAAAGCTGAATCGTAGATGATATCAGCGAACTTGCCTTCTTTGTATTTCTCAAGGGTATATCTCTTATAATATGGGTCGACGATGACCTTGTAGGTGACAGGTTCTGAATCATCTACCACGTTGAAACCGCGAGGACGTCCATTATCCCAATAATAGCTTTTAAAGTTTTTGTTCATTTAGCTTCCTTTTCATCAATTGTTTGGCGTCATCTTAGCACAGTGAGATATACCCAAACAAGCTGAAGATTTGACCTTGTCCAGTTATTTTAATTTATTGCTTTATTCTCAAAGTACAGAAAGTAAGTGATATATAATCTGGCATTGATATCGCTTATACATTGCAGTACTCAAAAGAGGGTAAAAAAGGAGGGTTATTATGCAGAATCAACAACTCATTAAACAAATTGCAAAGCTTGAATTTGAACATGATCAACTTCTTGCTGAAATGGAATATATTGATAAGCTTTTGCGCCGGGTTGGTTTCAGTGATGGGTTAGAAACAGTCAAATGGGCTGCTAAAGATATCGTTGAGGATCACAGTCTAGAATAAGGGGGGTAATTACACCGATCGTGTATCAAAATTTACTGAAGATAAAAATAATCTTTATGCCTCATTAATAAAATGTCGCTTAAATGGTTCCTTCTTAACTGCTACTGGAAGATCCAGTAAAATTTTAGATGGTCAACAGATTGGAGGATGCCATGAGTGAAAAAGAATTACTAAGAAAAATTGGTCAACTGGAAAGCGTTAATGACTTTCTAGTAACAGAAATTGAACACCTAGATGAGCTCATGCGTTTGGTTGGGTTTAAAGGTGGAATATGTACGCTAAAAGCGACAGCTAATGAAATCATAAAAAGAGGGGCTATTGAAGTCGAAGAAAGGCTGTAATAACCGTAAAAATTTAATACCATAATAACCATCCTTAATAACAGATCTCCGAGCATGATTCTCATGCTTGGGGATTTTTATTTATAGTGAGTTAATTTCATTTATTGTCCATAAGAGTTCAATCCGGTATCATGATTTCGATAGATTGAGAGAAAACACGATGACTAAACTGAAAATGTGGGCGCCTAACGGGTCTTGGGAAGAAAGTGAAGAGGCCTGGGACGAAGGTGTACCTGCTGCCGAAGAAAAACAAAAGATTAAATCACTAAAAACTCTTCCTCAAATGCCGGGAATCACGCCTGATACAGCGAAAAACCTTAAGTGGAAAAGCCTGAAATATATGGTCACCCACGACAAGGGGTTGCATATCCTCAAGGGGTTTTTAAGGCACCCAATAAAATACGGGCGAGAACTTATCAAATCTGCATTTCAAACAAAATCTTACAGTCGTGACGGAGATTTTTTCTATTATGGAATCAGCTCTTTAGGTGAGTTTGAAAAGCTTTTGACGGAAGAAGATACGCTCTTTGTCGTGGGTTTCTCCTACTGCCATAAACCATTTGAGTGTCCTTCTGGACGTTTTACCGACGCATGCATCCATGACCCCAACCATCCTGTATGTCGTCAGTGCTTTATCGGTAAGTGCATGAACGCTCTTCCTAAAGAGGGCTCCATACCTCTGTTGATTCCTACCATTCATTATATCGGTAAGGAAATATTTGATGTGGTTCATAAAAATCCTGAAAAACGTGTTATATTTATGATTACAGCCTGCGAGATGACTTTAGAAATGTTTGGTGATTGGGGGAATATGGTAGGGATTCAGGGTATCGGCGTAAGATTGGACGGAAGAATCTGTAATACGATGCGAGCTTTTGAACTTTCAGAAAACGGCGTAAAACCGGGACTTACTGTTGTTCTCGATGACACAAAAAAGAAAATGTTAGATCTTATCAAAAAAAGATTTTTACGATTTGGTTCCTAGACCCCGATTGCCACCCCAAACCGCACCTAAAACTTCTTTGAGTGCGTCAGATACGACTGTAGCGACGCAGGGAAAGACTTCGTCTTTTCCAAGGAGTTACAGAAAGTAGATGGCGTGCTCAAAGAAGTTTTAGGTGTGT
>JBCDHL010000133.1:0-6179 GCA_038750095.1 Chlamydiota bacterium | reverse complement strand
GATAATGAGAGTTTTAAGGTTGATCCAGAAGATTACTTAGATTCCTTGATTTCAAAACGTGGTCGAGAAGCAAGCTACAGACTTCCCGATGATTATGCCCTTAACTTCTTTAGGTATCTATTAAAAGTTGTTGGATTGAGAGAATATACCGGATATGATTTGTGGTGTCTTTAACTTCAATTCCAATGTACTAGCATCAATTAGATGAGGTGGACCCATTGAAATTCCTATACCTTTGTTTGACGTCCTCTATAACGTTGTAGTTTTTGTTTGACATCCTCAACAATCAGGAAAACCGCCGGTATAACGAGTAAGATGATAAAGGTTCCAAAAAGCACACCAAACCCTAATGATATGGCCATGGGAATCAAAAAACGTGCCTGCATAGAAGACTCAAATATCATTGGTGACAAACCAAAAAATGTTGTAAGTGAAGTCAGTATGATCGGACGGAACCGAAGAGTTGCTGCATTCATGATAGATTCAAATGGCGGCAGATTTTCCTCTTTACTAATTCTATTCGTTGTCACAATCAGTACAAGCGAGTCGTTAACAATCACTCCACTTAGCGCTACGATTCCGAAGATACTCATAATGCTTAGCTCATAGCCAAGTAAAATGTGACCGATGACCGCCCCCACAAAACCAAAAGGGATACTCAGCATAACAATGAGTGGTTGTATATAACTTTTAAATGGAATAGCAAGCATTGAATAGATAACAATTATAGCTACCAAAAAACCTACTTTCATTGCATCTAAAGACTCTCTTTGTGCTTTCAGCTGCCCTTGAAGGGTATATGAGAGCCCTGCATATTTCTCATTGAGTTCTTCAATGATTGTCGCCCTCAAATCTTGCATGATTAGATTTGTGTTAGCAATGGTTTCATCGACATCGGCAGTTACCTCCAAAACACGTCGACCATCAGCACGCCTAATGTCTGTGTAAGCACGTCCTCTTTCGATCTGAACGGCTTCAAGAAGAGGAATTTCTCCTCCATTTGGTGCTCTGATAACAAGCTCCTCAAGGGATTCAAGAGACTGGCGTTCTTCGAGAGGCAGCCTGACCAGGACCTTCACTTCATGTCTTCCTCTCTGTTGTCTTAATGCCTCTGCACCGTAAAACGATGCGCGTATTCTTCTTGCTAGCTCCCCTGTATTGAAACCCATGCTTTTTGCTGTGTCTTTAATTTTAAAACTTATTTGCGGTTTTCCTCTTGAAACTCCATCATCAACCTCACTCACTCCATTATATTGTGCGAGGTAATTTGCCAACTCAATAGCAGCACTTTCAAGCTGTCTTCGATCAGGGTGAGTTAGTTCTATACTTATAGGTGGACCTTCTCCTGCAGCGATACTCGCATCGAAGGTAACTGATTCAATGCCTGCTAAAGTTCCTAATTTACTTTTCCACTGCCTAGCGAATTCTACACCTCCGATTTCTCGTTCATTTTGTGGTACCAGTGCTATTTGTGCACCAACGAGATGACTGCCTCTTGTCAGTGTGACAGAATCGACAGCCGGTCCTGAGGATCCCAAAGATTCTCCTACTTGCGAATAGATTCCTTTAATAATTCTTTTCCCGCCATTTTCTTCGACAACTTCATTGGCGGCATTAATGAGTTTCTCAGCTATTTCTCTAGATTCTTCTAAGGGTACCCCGAAAGGTAGAACAATCTGGACAGTAACAATATCTGAGTCGACGCGTGGAAGATAACTGAAAGGAATGAACTCGCTAATGATAAGCCCAACAAAAATAATAAAAATACTGATAAAGGTACAGACTGTGATGAAACGATGTTTAAGAGCCGCACGAAGCTGTCTGGTAAATTGGTTTTTACGATATTTCCTCATCCACAAATTCACAAACCTACTAGGATAGCGGATGATGGTCAATATCCTCGACTTCCGGTGTTTTTTCGACAAGTGTGCAGGCATAATAAATAGAGATTCAACTAGAGAAACAACAAACACAGAAACAACGATTGCGGGTATCTGCATAAATATTTTACCCGTGGATCCAGGTATGAAAAAAAGAGGTAGAAAAGCCGCTATGTTGGTTGATACAGCAAAAATAACTGGAACCGTAATTTCCCTAGCACCAGCAATGGCAGCCTCTAGGTATGGGAGCCCCTTTTCTCGTTTTTGGTAAATAAGCTCTCCCACAACAATTGCATCGTCCACAATGATCCCTAAAGTGACGATAAAAGCGAAAAGAGAAACCATATTGATCGTAGCACCAGTAAGAGGAATAAAGATAAAAGAACCAATGATAGAAACTGGGATACCAAGTGTTACCCAGAAGGCGAGACGAGGTTCTAAAAACAAAGCCAAAAGAATCAGTACAAGAAACAAACCAAGCTGTGCATTGCGGAAGAGGAGGCCAATCCGGTCTCGGTACACATCGGAACGATCGTTCCAGGTGGTGATATTCATTCCTTCTGGCAACTTCAATTTTAGCTTCTCTACATATTCCCTAACTTGCTTAGATACGGCAATAGGTGTTTGATCTCCCACTCTGAAAACATCCACTTTAATGGCAGGCTTACCATTGAAAAAGGATTCCTGATCAGACTCTTCAAAGGTATCTTTCAGAGTCGCTATTTCTCCTAGTAATACATTGGTACCACCTGGATTTGTGATAACGGGAATATCATAAAATTCACTAGCATAGTCTCTTCTCTCTTTGGTCCTTAGCAATACTTCACCACCGGGAGTCTTTATCCCCCCACCCGGAAGCTCAACGGCTGTTTCACCTATCTCAATAGCGATTTCATCAAGTGTCAAACCATAATTTCGTAAAATTTCTTGCGGAACTTCAACGGCGATTTCATAGTCAGGTACAGAAGCGACTTCTACCAAAGTGACGCCTGGTAATTGAATTAACTCATCACGAACAATTTCAGCAAAATCTCTTAATGTACGTACACTCTGGTCACCAAACACAATCACAGAAACCACTTGTCTTCGTGGAATAAGAAGTTGTACGATAGGTCTTTCAGCTTCTTCGGGAAATGATTGGATACTATCGACACGGTTCTTCACATCTTGTAATGCTTTGTTGGAATCTACCCCTCGAAGCATTTCAACATTAACAATACCAAAACCTTCTAAAGCTGTGCTGGTTACTCTTTTAACCCCTTCAATAGAGCGAACTTCATCTTCAATCGATAGTAAAATCCCTTGTTCTATTTCCTCCGGACCAGAACTAGGATATTCGACTCTCACCTGTACAATATCTAACTCTACTTCCGGAAAAACCTCCTGTTGGATATAGAGCATTGAAATGAGACCGCCAACAAGGAAAAGAAGCATGAGCAGGTTAGCAGCAACAGAGTTGCGTGCCATCCAAGAAACGGGACCAGGGGGGTATTTGTTAGTCGGTGTTGACTCGTTTTTCATTGATTAGTATCGGTTTCTTCATTTATTACATCAGAAATATCTCTGAGATCCATTCCTGGAATGGCTACAGAAAGATTACTAATAATTAATGCATCACCATCTTCAAGCCCACTTTCTATAATAACGTTGTGTTTATCACCAGAGATGACTTCAACTTTTCGAATTTCGAGTTTTCCAGCTTTATTCATGACCCAAGCGGTGTTACCTTCTCGGATAGCAAGACGAGGAACTTCAACAACGTTCTCAATTTTTGGTCCTTCAAATAATACTTCCACATAGGTTCCTAGAAGTAAAGGAATCTTATCAGAGTCTTTTGAGTGGAGATTCAAAGGGTCATCAATGACGATCAATAGTTGAACCATTCTCCCGTTGGGGTCAAGATCTCCAAGTATCCGTAAAATATGACCTTCGCGTTTCACAAGATCGTTATCGCCTAAATCCTGAACAATCGTAACAGGAGTCTCTATATCCCCTTTTTTCTCAGGAATCTTCACCCACTCCAGCTGATCGTAAGGAACACTTACTTGTACACGAAATTCATCTGTAGAAACAAGCTTTGCGATATCTTTCAAGGCTCCCACAAGCTGTCCGATTTCTACGAATTCCTGCAATACCAATGCATTAAATGGAGCTTTGATAACGGTTCGTTTTAGATCAACTAGAGATTTTTGAAGTGCACTTTGAGCCCCTTGAAGTGCCGACTCTTTTTCTCTAAGATGTGGAATACGTAATGCTAAATCTTTACCCAATCCCCCCTGCTTAAGGGAAGGATCCAGCAACGTCCACTCCTTTTCAGCAATGATTTTTCTTCCTTTTTCAACAATAAGGTCAAATTCAGCTTTCTCAACTTTCGCCCGATTTTGCTCCACAGCAGCGACATAATCCCTCGGATCGAGCTTAAGCATCACTTCGTCTTTTTTAAGGATCCCCCCAGCATCAAGATTAGGAGAAAGCTCGATTACTCTCCCTTTCACCTCTGCTTGCACTGTAAGCTCTCGGTTAGGTTGTACAGTTCCAAATGCAGCAAGTTTTAAAGTTTTACTTTCACGCTTCACTGGTATCGTTTCCACCAACGAAACCCTACTAGCAGGCTGTCCCTTCTGAGGAGAAGGTCTAAAATAGTACAGCGATAGAGCAACCAGTAAAGCGACTGAAATGACAACCACACCTACTAAAACCTGAGAAATCTTTGTTTTCATCACCACTAATTCTCCATTTCATCAAAATAATAATCCTCTCCGGAAGCTTCGTAATCTTCTCCCTGACAGGTTTCATATACATCCTCTCTATCGACACATCCTACAAGACACGGTCCACCAAGCGCTCGATAGAGATTTGCTCTACTTGTTAACAATCTTTTATGTTCCGCAATCAGGCGCCGCTCTAAACGTTGAAGTGATTGAATAGCAGCAATAACGGTAAGATAGTCATTTAACCCGTTAGCATTTCTCACTCGGGCTTCATCCAAATTTAAACGGGCGATGTCGACCTCTTTCCGTATTTGGTTGAGTAACTCAATTTGTGAATCCTCATTCACAATGGCATCCTCGACTTCTCGCATCGCTACAAGAAACCTCTGTCCAAAATTATCCAGGCGCTCTTTAACGATGGCTTTGCGCCGTTGTACCTCACAACGCCTTCTACAACCATCAATGAGTGGTTGCACAAGTCTGGCACTAAGCCTGGTAATTTCTTCCTGCCAAAAATCTCCCCACTTCCTTGTCCTCAGCTCCTCTGAAGAAGGTAGAGTTACTCTTGGAAATAGATCGGCAATTGCAGCAGCCACATCATAATCGGCAGACTTCACCCTGTAGTGTGCAGAGCGTAAATCGGGACGCCTCAATATCAACTCACATGGGGCTCCGATATAGGGAAATTCTGGTAAGAGCACATCATTAATACCCACCGAAGGACTTAAATACTCTTTTGGAGGTTTACCTAATAGGATACTGAGCTGATGACTAGCAGTTTTTAATGTTGCCTGTACAGGAATCGCTGTTGACTTTGTTTCCTCTAATTGCAATCTTTGTTGGTAAACATCGAGAGCAGAAGAAACACCAAGCGCAAATCGTAATTCGACAAGTTCAAGGAGAGTCTGAGAAACCTCCACCTGATAGTTAATGAGATCCAATAAAGATTTTTGCTCTTGAATGGTAAACCACAAATCAGTGACACTTCCAGTAAGCAACAGTGCCGTAGCTTCTAAGTCTTCAAATGTAGCGCAATAATTCAGGTCTGCTGCACGAACTTGTGACTCGATACGTCTCCACAAATCGACTTCATACGTAAAAGTAGGTTTCAAAATATAGAGCATAAAATCGTTATCCGTATCATTTCTACGATTAATGTCATGTCTATATTCCGTTTGAGCTTCAACATTAATTTCCGGATAGCGCGCTGAATTGGCAATGCATGCTGATGCTCGAGATTGAGCTAGTCTGCTCCAGGCCTGTTTGATATCAAGGTTATTCTCAAGAGCCTCTTCCATGATACTATTGAGCTTAGGTTGGCGAAATTCTTTCCACCATTCAGAGATATTTCCAACACCCTCTTCGGGGTTGTTAAGAAACTCATCAGGAACTTCAACGCAAGGCCTATCAAATGAATGAGTATGATATACCCTACAGCCACTGAAAGATATAACAAATACGATGCTGGTGAATACAAGCGTCGACATAACGTTTGTAATCTTCATATCCAGCTCCAAAAGTCACAGTAATAAAATTATTTATATAAACTATTTTAATTTTAGAAGCAAGAATTCACTGAGCGCTGCTC
>JBCDHL010000132.1:0-6199 GCA_038750095.1 Chlamydiota bacterium | reverse complement strand
GGAGAGAGATCACACATGTGTACGAGATCACGTGCACGTATGAGGATTACATAAGACAAGGGGGTGGATACACCCTCTACCATACACAGTAATTACTGTGGGCTCAACGTGTGCACACGGGCATGCATGCACTGTCAGGTGTGAATGGGCGGGGCACTACTTACACTGGCGGTGATTCGGTGCTCGCTCATTCCTCAGTGCAATTTTCAAATTTCCAATTTGCACTAAAAAAATTTATTTCGTATCTGCTTAGAAAAAATTAAAGTCTTCGTTATCAAATTCTGGATCAGCAGATATGGAAGTTGGTGGGCCGTTAATATGCCCTAGTAGAACTCAAAATGGGCCATACGTAGGCCATTAGACTAATCAATAGAGGGTCAATGTGTCTATAGAGGGCCTTTGTTAGGTCAGATCAAAAAAGAAAAAAAGTTTTTTCTAGGAAAGATTTAGTGCAACCTATGCTAACCCTCTATTAACCATTAGTTTTGCGACTTAAAAAATTTTCTAAGGTCTGTTTTTTCTCATGTCGACTTCCTATTGGCCCATTAATTAGAACAACGCCAAAACGTATAAATTCGGTTCTTTTTGTATGTATGAACTCAGATAAAAAAGACCTTCTATTGACCGCCTGCAGACATCAAAAAGCCCAATAAAATTTTCAAGCTCTTTTAGGTTTTTAAAAGTTCATCACCTCCATCCAATCTGTCGCATTCAAATTAAGTTTGATAATTTTATTTTGAAATTGATTAAAAACCTCGTAGAACCACAGTCTCACCCTCATTCCAACCAACACCGGAAAGCAATCCCAGTTTTCTAGACACTGGATTCAAAAAGTATGTTCGATCGTATAGTTTCCCAGAGCCCGAACGGCTTGGTGCAAGAGTGTTAATTATACCAATCAAGTAATAGCTCTGCTGGAGCGGAATCAAGAAGAATTACGATTGATTCACCAGGTGAGGATCTTATCACAGACAATGAAGAGTATATTGACTCCAGTAGTGGAAATGATGAAGCAATGCAGAGAAGAGAAGGTACTCACTTAAATGATAATAATAGTTCATTGAATGGAAGGAAGACTGCATTGAAGACGAATAATACTATTACACCTCACAAAAATCGCATAGCTTCTCTCGAAGAAGGTGGCGATGAATCAAATGATGAGATGAGAGAGCCACACAAAGATAAGACGACCTTAAATCGAGGTAGAAAGAAGAGACCAAAGGTTTCATCAAGTAATGGTGATGATGATGATGACATATATCCACAGACACCTCCAGTCGTGTTGAAGAAAAGTCGTGTAACTAAGAGATCAAGGACACCACCTGCACGATATCGTAAGGATTGAACACTTTTTTGTTGTATTTTTTAATGGTGGAATATTTTTATATATTGAGTATTAATGCGTTGGTGATTATTTGTGGGTGTTATTGGATGGATAAGAGGAGCTGAGAATGTAAATGACCACCATCTGGATAAAGGAGTAAGTAAATTAAAAAAGTATGTGCAGTTTTCAGTGGCTTTCACCATAATTTCATAATGGAGTCGTCGGATGAGATTGTTATTTGGAATTAATGAAATAGTTTTCTGATAAATAAAAAGAGAAATTTATGTTTGTTAGATCCAAAATCTTTTTACCTAAACGCTATGCCAAATGACCATCTATTTTCCCTCAAGTTATTCTACTTGTATCCCTGACAAGTGAAGGTTTACCCAATCTAGCTGAGATGAAATTTCCAATGACGTGAGTTGATGTTCTCGCAACATAAATACCGAGAGCAGTAGCTGATAACCCCAAGACTGCATTTGTAACTTTTGACTTGTCTGATAAAAATGAAGATAAACCAGATCCAATTGATGAGGTTGCAACGCGAATAGATTCCAGTGTATTTTTTCTTGATTCACGAAGTTCTAAACGTTTCTGTTGCATTATGAGGTCATGATTTTTTCTTTCTTGTTCGATACGTCCCTCAGTTTCAGCTTTGGCTCTAACGACATCTGCTTGTTGTCTCAATACAGTTTCATACTCAATTGTTTTCTGCGAATGGCCTCCTGTTTCATGACGCTTTCCTCCCCTTTTTTCGTCCTTCTTCCTTCAACGCCCGTTGAGTCTGTGCTTGCATGGCGATGCCATCTTTTTGACGCTCTCTCTCCAAGTTATCGCGGTACAATTCTTGTCCTCTAGCATACTCTGCTTGTTTCTCCAAAGTTTTGCGTTGTTGTTCTGCTTGAATTTCGATGTTTTTTGCACGCTGCTGGGATTCATGGGCTCGTAATTCAGATGTCTTGGATTCAAATTCACTTTGCTTTGTGCGTTCCTGCTCGCGCACGAGATCCAATGCAATGCGTGCATTGGGAGATGAATCAATTTCTCGAGCCGCCTTGGCGGCACGTTCTAATCCAGTAGGATCGACAGTACCAGAATATTATTCATTGGAATCAGGTTTGTTCTGACCACCAGCATTCGCTGCGTTGCTTAAATGTTTGAACATGATTGTAGGTTGTCTATTGTTGAAACGGAGACAAGCTCGGAAAAGCTACGGAAGCTCTCGAATAATTAAACCAGAGTAGTGCTCAGCTTCTGAAGGGAACTTCCACGGTTTAGACAAATAAATACCGAAGTTGGAGAGGAAGTTGTTGCCTCCAGTGGATAGCATCTGCTGATGTTACAGAAATTTAGTTTGAACAAGTTGAACAAGGAGATTGTCGAAGCCGGCGGGCGCCGTGGGTAAGCTTACGTACGAATTCGAATTGATAGTACAATCATGAGATTCTATTGGCGTAAATGAAATCACTTATAAACCAAGCGGCCCAATGCATAAGCTCGAATTCAAAAGGATCAATCGGATCAAATCCAATGTCCAGCAATGCGTGTTTCTTCACCCCCATACTATTTCGACGCGAGCCTTGAGTTCCTCTCACGCCTTCAGTAACTTCCAACTGAAATGGCTCCTTCGACGATGCCCCACCACGGCTTCGTTGTAGCCCTTATTTTCTTCGACGATATGTCCATTTGCTGTCACAACATTGCTCCATCGTTTCATTCTTCACTTAAAGCGCCCCCAAACTGTCAATTTACGATTGGAAAGACGGGTTGAAATAATGACAGACAACATGAATCAACTTAACGCAGAGAACTCCTCTGCAGCTGTAACGAAAAGCAATTAATCAATTGTTGCAACCTATTCGCGATCACTTCAAGAATGATCCTGACTCACGTAAACTTTTAGATCAAGTCAAACGTTAGAAATTTACTCGATAATTGCTGTGGATGACTCTCAAATAGAATGCAAAGTTGGGTCTACGTATTTTAGTGATTATGTTATCGTTGGGAAAATACAATCAAGCTATTTCCTCTACTCCCGCCTGGCTAAAATGAAGCATTGGCAATGCAGTTCAATTTTGCTCTGTTGGTTGATGCATTTCCCTCGTCTTAGACTTTCGTCGTATCTTCCTCTCCCGCACTCGAACAAACTTAAGTTATTCATAGAGACCAAGAATTATTCACGAATTGAACTATGGTACGGTTCGTTCGACTAGGAGCAAACATTCGTAGACTAGTCGAGTTAACTATAGCAATAAACGCAGAAGTTTTAAATTCAATAATAATTATCCTCGGGGAAAAGAAAATGAATACTAAAAAGATATACATCTGAACTAGCACAGTAGCAGGTTTTGAACAATTATGACTACATAACGAGAGGGTGTAAACAGCCTTTGGTTTGAGCAGAGAAGGTAAATAGTCTGATGGCGTTTCCAAACCAAGCAAATTGAGTATTGTAGAAGATAAATTAGCGATTCCAGCATGTTTAGCCTCTGGAATATTGCCCCATCTGGCAGAGGTATCAAGCTCATATTTATCTAATCCGTTCCCAGTAATGACGAGTGGAACTCTCATCTTGGTGTGGGATACGTTGGGTTTCCATCCTTCTGGCCTCGTTCCAGGTTTTGCTTTACCGTCTTTTGTGAGTTCAGCCATGATATCACAGTTGCCGTGATCTGCGGTTACTAAGACAACTCCATCTCTAGCAAAAATTTCAGGAATAACTCTTGTAAGACACAGGTCCAAGCATTCCATAGCAATTCTTGCAGCGTTCATGTGACCTGTGTGACCAACCATATCACCATTCGGGTAGTTTACAATCATAAGGTCTGGTTGGAATTCATCAAGCTCTTTTAAGATTTCATCCGAAATCTCAGCTACTTTCATCCATGGGCGAGTATCTTCACGTTGCTTGTACGATTGAATGCATGTGTATTTTTCAAGTTCTTCATCAAATTTCGAGGATCGATTTCCGTTCATGAAATAGGTTACGTGTCCGAACTTCTGCGTTTCGGATACAGAGTAACGTTTGAGCCCATTGCTGACGACGTATTCAGGGAATGTCCGCGTGATACAAGGTGGCTCCACTAAGTACTTGGTAGGAATATTGGCATCCCCATCGTATTGCATCATGCCTGCATATCTTGTCTTCGGTACTCTAACACGGTCGAAATATGGGAATGAATTAGCGTCATTCTCGAAGGCCATGGAGATTTCAATAGCGCGATCACCTCTGAAATTCCAGAACAACACGGAGTCTCCATCCATGATAGGGCCTACAGGTTTATTATCGTCGTCGACGACAACGAATGGAGGGATACTGATCGGTCATAGAAGGATCTTCATAGAAATGATTGATGGCATCGACGGATGATTTGTATGCACCCAGTGTAGTACCTCCTAGGCAATCAGCTCTCCATCCACGCTCAACCATAGGCCAGTCAGCGTCGTTCTACATCCGTCTCCGCCTCACAACCAAATCACTTTATTTTTCAAGTCATTCAAGTCGTCACGATGCAGCGTAACCTGCGGCGTTCCATCGCTTGCGTCGCTCTCTGTGCACTAGCTTTTGCTCGACACTAACGAATTGGATTGACGACACGGGAGACTCAACACTTTCAATCTTCGCATCCGTCACATGGAAGTCTTTCTGGTTCTTCTCCTCATTTTCCTCTTCATCCGCCACCGTCGCACATCCTTCTGGCGACTCTGCTTTATCTTCACTGTTCCTGCTTTCATTCTCAACTTCTTTCTCATCATCTTCAATCTCTTCTACCTCGACCTCACTTTCATCATCGTCCTCTTCTTTCTCCACCACTGCATCACCGTCATCCTCGTCGTCGTTTTCCGCCTCCTCTCCGTCTTCACCATCCTCTTCCTGCTCATCTTCTTCAATGCATTGCACATCTACTCCGTTTCTGATATTTTCAGTGCCATTGAAACCTCGTGCTTCACCAGTCTCACATCCTCCAGCCGTCGCACCGTTTCTGGTCCTACAGTCAACTCTTTCACAGCCATTCGTCAGGCTTTCACCAGTACCGTTGCTTCTCAATCCGTTTTCATGAGCATCATCAACAGAGGTCGGAACTTCGTTATCAAATGTAGAAGAAACCTCTCTCTTCCTGGTCTGTCGTGTTCGTGTTGAGCTTCTCCTGTCCTTTATAGCTTTGGCTCTAGCTTCTGCAGCTTTCGCCCTCGCTGCTGCAGTTCGCTCGCTAGCAATCTCTTCAAGGCGCTCAGTTACACGGTTATCATCTTCCATGGTAGCGTTCACTTGCTCTTGCTCTCTCAGCAATGCCTCCAACGCCTTATGCGCAAGAAGTCGGATATCATGCATTTCCTTTCTCCTCTGCTTCATGTGTGCCAAGCCCTTCAATATCTCGTGCTTTAGCTCATCTGAATCATCTCCGTCTTCGAAAAGATCGCTCTCAACTTCGTTTGCAACCTCTTCAGTGGATCTCTCTTTGGTACCATCCCGGTTGTTCGGATCATCTGGAACAACACGGTACCCACGTCGCAAATCTTCAACGAAAAATTCTTCGACGGGATGATGTTCCCTCCACAACTTTCTAGCATCTGCTAAATCTCGACCAGGGCGATCTCGGGTAGCATCGGCTGTGTTACCCTCCTCTGAGGACACCTACGGAAATCCTGGTCTACCCAAAGGATCCTTTCCCTGATTTATAGACTGCTGCTGGGTAACATTTTTTGAAGATTCGGCTGAGGTAGTTACAGCATATTTTATGCTAGCAATGACTCGATTTTCCTTTTCACTCAAAAATTCCAGGCAAACAGGCATGGTTACACAATCAGGGTTTTTTCTACTGCTATCGTACTTCTGAAAATGAGAGCTAAATGCTTGGCCCGTGGACTTCACTT
>JBCDHL010000131.1:0-6217 GCA_038750095.1 Chlamydiota bacterium | reverse complement strand
TTACTGAAAAAACTCATCGAAATCTTATTTGGTGATTACCAACAATTTACAGAGTACCCCATTGATAATGACACAATGGTGGAAACTTTCGCACGTGCGTCCCTTCCCGCATTTGGATTCTACTTTTTGATCTCTACCTCATCGATTATTGCCACCCTAGGTCTGATCTCTAATAGTTCTGCCACGATTATAGGAGCCATGATTATCGCTCCACTCATGAACCCGATTATTACTCTTGGATTTGGTCTAACAGTGAATAATACACGACTCATTACGCGAGGTACCTTGATGTTAGTGACAGGAGTCCCACTAGTTGTAGGTGTTGCCTATTTCAGCTCAACTATTCTTGGTATTCGAGCAGTCGGTAATGAAGTGATTTCACGATCTGCACCTAATTACCTAGATTTAGGTGTAGCACTTGCTTCAGGGGGTGCTGCAGCTTTTGCTTATACCAGAAAAAGTATTATCACAGCCCTACCAGGAGTTGCCATTGCTGTTGCGTTAGTCCCACCACTATGTGTGATGGGTATTGGTCTACACTCGGGAGTGTTAGGAAAATATCTGGCAGCTACCGAAGGAATCGACGATGATATGTGGATAGGAGCGATGACCCTCTTTCTCACGAACCTCTGGGGAATTATCTTCGCAGCAATCATCGTGTTTTTGACGCAAGGCTATGGGAACTGGAAAACAGCCCTAAGTGGCTTAATTCTCACCTTCATCATGGTATTTTCAATATCGTTTTTTTTAGGGGGTGGGCTTTATAAAATGTACATCAGAGAACTTTTTTATCGCGAGCTTCTTATAATGGATGTCGATGAAAGAAGATTTTCTGAAATGCATATAAGAAGTATCAATATACGCCTCAGAAGAGGAACTTATCGTGTTCAGGTCACTCTGCGTGCTAATCAAGCCAAACTCAAAAATTTGGAAAAAGTAAAAACAGAAATCACAAAAATAGCCGAAAAGCTCGAAAAAAAATTAGGAGAAAAAGTGTTGATCGAAGTCAATGTAGTCCCTTTATACTACATACGATCTGGACCACCAGATCCACGAGAATCGATAGACCCTAATCAATTTAAATGATGCACCATGTGGCAAGCCCTAAATAAATGGCAGTTGCAAATACGTCAGCAAACATAAGAACAACAGGTCCTCCTGCAATTTTGGGATCAAGCCTCAAAGTATGCAGAACTGCTGGTAAAGCCACACCTAAAATTGAGGTGATCATCATAGAGGCGAAAATACTGATGGCTACGATAAAGAGTGGAATATCATTCCCAGGCAGAAAAAAGGCGATAGATTCTACCACCAGACCTGCGGTTAATCCTAATAGCATAGCAGTCTTACATTCTATCATAATTTTTCTAATAACATCTTTGAGAGCAACATCTTTGGCATGAAGAAGGTTAAGGCTCATGGTCATCGATTGCATAGAGATCGATTCACTAAGCGTGAGTACGAGAGGAATAAACATCGCTAGAATAATAGTCGTTTCTAACACGAGTTTGAAGTAATTAGCAATGGCAGCACAGGCAAGTCCTGCCAGAAGATTTCCCAGAAGCCAAGGCATTCGTAATTTAAACCCTTGGATTGGTGATTTTGTTTCGTGATCTTCAATCGATAAGCCCATGAGCTGAAAAATATCATTATATAATGTTTTTTTGAGATGTAAACTGCTTTCAGAAGACCCTTTAAAACTGTCCGGAGTCACTTGCATTTCTACCACTCCTTTGAGGAAGTGATCATCATCAACGACGGGAACAGCCACAAGTTGGTGCTGCTGCATAATAGACACAGCATCTTTTAATCGATTCATCATATTTACCGTAATCGTGTCTTTATCCATTACCTTGGAAAGTGGTGTTTTTTCATTATGGATCAAGAGTAAATGTGAAGAGATAACACCAATAAGTTTTCCTACATTATCGGTGATATAAAAATAACGAAGTTTAACCTCTTCAGTTTGCTCTCGTATGTGATTAATCGCCTCCCCAACAGACCACTCACCTTTCAACGATAGATAACAGGGGTCTAAACAATCTTCAATTTTTTGCTCTAGATTTAAATCTAAAAGGTCTTTGTGAACGTTGACTCGCATCTTTCAATCCCTAGATATTCTTTTTTTAAAATAATTACGAAGCAGTGTCGAAAGCCCCCAAAAAGCTATCCCTTGTGAAACGATATGCTTTGGTTCTTCCGGCATCAACTCATGGATAATATGTTTTGCGGTTTCATGTATTTTGTCAAACTCATCCTTCGATGGTTGACAAGGGGTAAATTTCACTTTATCGACATCCATCATAAATTCTCTCAGTAACTTTTTTTGAGGATCACTAAAAGGTTCTTGGTGAGTGAATAGTTCCTGTGTTGTCATCTTGGATGCATGTATGCCCGATACCTCCTCAAGAAAAACACGAATAATTTCTGATACTTTGGCATGATAAACAGGGTATCCTTCTGGCACATCTTCCGTATCTTTGTGGAGTTTTTTTAGAGCATATCTTGCCCTTTCTTTCGCAGATATTTGTACCAGACCCAGAGGTTCCCTAACCTCCTTTTTTCTAATCATCTGCCAAATAGCAATGAGAACAATCAAAAGTTTTAAAACTAATAAAATAATAAAAGCAATCGTAGAATCTCCACCAGAAGAAAATATTTTGCGATGTCTTACCATTTGTTCTTTTAGAATTTCAGAATTCGTAAGATAGCTTTCGGTATTCCTCGCATCCACGTTGATTGGATACCTAGTTGAAAGCTCCATGAGAGGTGCAAGAGGAGCTTTGTAGTCAACTTTTTCAATCGACATCGTGGTTTCTATGGGAAATGTACCTGACATCAAAGCAACCACTGGCAGTTTTTCTGGCTCATTGGACTCAAAAGAAACTTTTCCGAAACTTAAGGAATAGTTCCCTGGAAGCTGTGGGTCTAGAGTGTAGATGATTCTTTGAGTATTGTGCTCTTTTAAAACAACCTCTTCAGAAAGAAGGCTGAATGGAGGTGGACCAAAACCAAGGTCATCCAATAGGTTCCTACGTAATAATTCTCTATTGACTTGATATCCTTTAGGAGAACTCGCAATCAATGTGATTTGTAGCTTTTCGTCGATACTCACTGATTGACTAGATGCATCGACCCCAATTGTAAACCCGGGTTTCGCTTCACCACTCCAAACAACTTCACATGGACTTTCTTGAGGAACCAGTAATATGATGAATAAAAAAAGGCAGAACATCAATGTCGGATCCTCCTCAACCTGAAAAAACGACGCAAAGGCTCTACATATGATTCATCGGATTTTATAAGGATATATCCAGCTCCAAGCTTCTTCATCATTTGCTTGACGCTGTTTTTCTTTTTTGACACCTTACCTTCATGAAATTGTTGAGTGGCAAGATGAGAAGTATCAACAACTGTCATTTTGCCCGTTTCTAAGTCACGAAAATGAACAAGTCCTATATCAGGAAACGACTCTTCTCCTGAATCGAGAATATGTATAGAAATGAGATCATGATGCTTGCTAGCAATCGCAAGTTCTTTTTTTTGTATGGGATATAAAAAATCAGAAATAAGAAAGCATACACAGCTCTTCTTTTGTATATTCCCCAGGTAATCTAAGGCAATTTTTAAATTCGAACGCCTATGCTTCGGTTTAAAAATAAGAAGGTCTCTAATCACTCTTAATACATGCCTGATTCCTTTTTTTGGAGGGATGTACTCCTCCACAATATCACTAAAAAGAAGAAGTCCAACATTATCATTATTCTTTATGGCAGTAAAAGCCAAAAGGGCACTTAATTCTGCAATGACTTCACTTTTTAACTGACTAGAAGTACCAAATTGGGAAGATGCAGAGACATCCACAACAAGTATCACAGTAAGCTCTCTCTCTTCCCTAAAATTTTTGATATGAGGTTCATTCGTCCTTGCTGTCACATTCCAGTCGATATTTCTAACATCATCACCTTCAGTATAGTCTCGTACCTCCTCAAACTCCATCCCTTTTCCCTTGAATGCTGAATGATACGCACCAACCATGATATCTTCAGCAAGCCGATTCGTAGCAATCTGAATTCGTCGAATATGCTGGAAGACTGAACGTGGAATCGACGTCATCATCTATTCCTTTAGGGGTTAAGGGACCATGATTTTAGCAAGTACTCTGTCGATAATGCCGTCAGGTAAGATGTCTTCTGCTTCCGCCTCGTACGACCTTCTTAGTCGATGTCTTAATACATCTTTTGCAACCTGTTTCACATCGTGAGGTGTCACGTAAGCTCGGCCATTCATAAATGCATGGGCCTGAGAAACAATCTTCAAGGCAATACTCGCACGTGGTGAAGCTCCATACATCAATAACCCTTCAATATCGACACCATACTCTTTTGGGGTTCTTGTAGCAAAAACGATACGCAAAATGTAGTCGATGATTTTTTCGTCAATATATATAGCATTAACGATCTGACGTGTCGCAATAATTTCGTCGGCAGTAAGTACAGATTGTACCTCCGGCGGTTTTCCTAAATTGCCCATTCTGATGATAATTTCTTTTTCTTCTTCCAAACTTGGATAGTCGATTCTTACCTTCAACATGAATCGGTCTGTTTGTGCTTCGGGCAAAGGATACGTTCCCTCTTGCTCTATAGGATTTTGTGTTGCTAAAACGAGATAAGGATTTCCCGCTTTAAAAGTTTTTCCAGATATCGTTACTTGTCTCTCTTGCATCACCTCTAATAGCGCTGCCTGTACCTTCGCAGGTGCCCTGTTAATCTCGTCAGCAAGGAGAATATTGGTAAAAATCGGCCCTTTTTTAATGCTAAAAGTTCCTTCCTTAGGATTATATATCGATGTACCTATCAAATCTGCAGGTAATAGATCAGGTGTAAACTGAATTCTCTTGAATTCACACTGAATCACTTTCGAAAGGGTATTTACCGCCATCGTTTTAGCTAATCCAGGCAACCCTTCAAGTAATATATGACCATTTGCCAAAAGAGCGATAAAAAGGCGTTCCACCATTTCTTGTTGGCCGACAATGACCTTACCAATTTCTGCGGCGGCTTTTGAAAATTTACGGTTAGCCACTTCGACAATTTCGGCGTGTTTGTCAATATCTATCACCATTGTTACCCTTGATGTATCGATTCGCTAAATACCGATCTTGATTCAAAAAGTTAGGATCTTGAAGTTCATTCGGTATAACGTAAATGTAAGAGGAAAATTGATTTTAAGCAAAGGAGAATCGTCTCTACTTTATCATACGTCGTTTAATAGGAAGCTGCATCGTGAAAGTGGTGCCCTTTCCAACTTCTGACTCAACCCATATCTTACCTAAGTGTTTATCGATAATGGTTTCCACAAGAGATAATCCCAATCCCGATCCACCCATCTTTTGAGAGTGCGCCTTATCAACGGTGTAGAAACGATGAAAGACATTTTCAATATCCTCTTTAGGAATTCCAATGCCTTTATCAGTTACAGAAAGCTCGACTTTTTCCCCTAGATGTCTAAGAGAGATTGTGATATGTGCTGGTGGATTGGAATACTTTGCGGCATTTTCGATGAGGTTAATCACTGCGAGCTCAAGCAACTGAGAATCCGCAATAATATTAAAATCTTTACCATTTTCGATGTCAATATTCACAATTGCTGTAGGATGTGCATCGTGAAGCATCTGCTCACAGTTGTCGATTAAGTGAATAAGATCACATACTGTTAATCTTGATTCAGATAAATGTTCGATATCTGCCAACGTCAGAAGATCTTTGATGAGACTAGTCATGCGCAAACAATTACGAACGATCTTGGAGGTTATTTCTACAGTTGTATCCTCAGGTAGGGTCGGATTGTCATGCAAGGTCTCAGCAAACCCACGGATAATTGTGATAGGCGTTTTCAACTCATGAGATGCGTTAGCAATGAAGTCTTTACGCATTTCTAGTATGCGATAATGAGAAGATTTATCTTGTAATACAAGAACTGCTCCACTCTGCTCTTTCTTCGGTGCTGCTACGATATCGAAATAAACTTTCCTACCCTCGATTTTCTCAATCAAATCATCAGTCAAAGCCTCTTCACTTTCCATGCATAAGCGGAGCAGTTCGTCACATTTTGGCTGGTTTGTAACAGAAAAAGGTTTCCCGACAAGTTCCTCACTAGTGAGATCTAAAAATTTTAGGGCTGCAAGGTTGGCATAATTGACGATAAAGTCATTGTC
>JBCDHL010000130.1:0-6245 GCA_038750095.1 Chlamydiota bacterium | reverse complement strand
TTCCGAAAAAGTGACTCCTTCGATATATTGCGTAACCCTCAATAGACCCCAAAAACGAAACGCTCTCAACATCCCCCTGTTGAATGAAATTTACCATACAATCGAAGCTCTCAATAAAGATCCGACTGTCAGAGTGATTATCATCAAAGGTGCAGGTCCTATTTTCTGTGCAGGCCTCGACCTAGCGGAGGCTGCCGACCCTTCTAAATCGACGAATTCAGCTGAGATGATTGCGAATGTTTTTTCCATCATTTACAACTCCCCGCACGTGACCATCGCTGCTGTTCATGGTGCTGCTGTTGCTGGGGGTGCAGGCTTAATGTGTGCTTGCGACCTGGTATTGGCTACAGAAGAAACAAAGTTTGGATTTCCCGAAACGCAAAAGGGTCTAGTTGCTGCACAGGTACTCACTTTCTTAAGAAGACAACTCCAAGAAAGAGACATCCGAGAACTCCTCATCCTCGGAGAACTCATAGATAGTAAAAAAGCATCCTCTATCGGACTAATCAATCGTGTCGTACCTAAAGATGAATTAGATCATGAAGTCCTCAATATGGCAGAAAAAGTTTTGCTTGGGGCACCAAGAGCGATCACTTTAACAAAAGAGCTCATTGACGATCTGCATCGTTCAAGGTTCGACGAAGACCTAAGGCGAGCACTATCACACCACGAAAATGCACGAGGCTCAGACGAAGCAAAAGAGGGTATTCTCGCGTTCCTCGAAAATCGTCCCCCTGCATGGGCTGAAATTATACCCAAACAAGTTGAAGATTTTGAATTTTGGCTTTGAGAAAGCCCCGGGGTTGAACGATAGCAAGTTACCCCATATTGATTAATATTAGGTAACTTGCTATCGTCCAACCACGGGAGCTTTCTCTTTGCCAAAAACCAAATCTTCAACTTAATTGGGTATAAAGAGGACGAAAAACGATGAAACTTCACGTAATCCAAGGAAATAGCCAAAAACTCGACGGCGGTTCCATGTTTGGAAATGCGCCAAAAGCTTTATGGTCCCGTTGGGTTCAAGCTGATGAGCTCAATCGTATCAACCTCTCTACCAGAGCACTTTTACTCCAAACCGATAATGGAGAAAACATTCTTTTTGAAACGGGAGTTGGTGCATTCTTCGATCAGAAACTCAAAGATCGTTACGGAGTGCAAGAAAATGAGCACCTTCTGTTGAAGAACCTGAAATCGTTAGGCATCTCGGACAGTGATATCGATGCTGTCGTCCTTTCTCACCTCCATTTTGACCATGCAGGAGGATTGCTGCCCGAATATGGAGATCCCCCCATCAGACTCCTTTTTCCCAACGCGACCTATTATGTTGGAAAAAAACACTGGGAGCGAGCAAAAAATCCGCATGTTCGTGAAAAAGCCTCGTTTATTCCTATTATACAAGAGCTATTAGAACAAAGCAATCGCCTCACCCTTATTGATGATGGAGATATTCTCGATTACAATCCGAAAATCAGCTTCCACTTTTCCGATGGTCATACAATCGGGTTGATGGCTAGCGAGATCTCTTTGAAGTCGGGCCCTTTGATTTTTATTAGCGACATCGCCCCTGGAATACCCTGGATCCATGTACCGATCACCATGGGATATGACCGCTATCCCGAACTAATCATCAATGAGAAAAAAAATATTTTAGAAGAAACCTTAGAAAATCACGGATACTTTTTTTTTACACATGACCCAGTGACCGCATGTGCAAAAATAGAACTCGATGAAAATGGTAAATACAAAGCAATTCCCATAGATATCACGACACTATCATAAGAGATACCTATTGACTCTCTTTGATTTAATTCGCTGCTTTACGAGAAATCAACCAATGACTATTTTAGTGGATTGAAAAGGATCGAATCATGCCCATGACATCAAACAAACAAGATCATCACTACGAAACTCTATCATATCTCTCACCAGACGGGACACTATCGCCACACTTCTCCACGGAAATTTCTGATGAAACTCTCATCAAGGGATACAAAACAATGGTCATCACCCGTCATATTGATGAGAGAATGATTACTCTCCAACGCCAAGGAATCATTTCCTTTGCGATGAGTTCACGTGGGGAAGAGGCATGTTCGGTAGCAAGTGCGGCAGCTCTAGACACCGCGGACTGGATGTACCCACAGTACCGTGAATGCGGTATCATGTTTTGGAGGGGCTTTACCATTCAAGACTACGTCCATCATATGTTCTGTAATAGCAAGGATCTGATCAAAGGTCGCCAGATGCCCAACCATTTTGGTTCTAGAGAGCTCAACGTTGTACAGGTATCGTCCCCGATTGGCACGAAAATCCCTCACGCTGCGGGCGCTGCCTACGCTATGAAAATTCAAGGAGAGCCGAACGTTGTTATTTGCTACTTCGGAGAGGGTGCCACTTCCGAAGGAGACTTTCATGCAGGCCTCAATTTTGCAGCCGTAAGAAAAGCTCCGACGCTTTTTTTCTGCAGAAATAACGGCTACGCAATCTCAACATCTGTGGAAGAGCAGTTTTCTTCTGATGGCGTTGCTCCGAAAGGAGAAGGTTATGGCATCACTGCCTACCGATTTGATGGTAATGATTTCTTTGCAGTCTATGAAACTGTTCAACGTGCCCGCAAAAAGTGTTTGGAAGGCAAAGGTCCAATCCTCCTCGAAGCAATGACATACCGAATGGGAGGCCACTCCACCTCCGACGACCCCTCCTGCTATCGCAACGATAAAGAGGTCGAAAAATTCAAAGCTCTCTGCCCGATTCTTCGTTTAAGACGCTACCTAGAGAAATATGATCTATGGGATGAGATAAGAGAACAAGAATGGCTCAAACAAGTGAGTGAAGAAACAACACAAGCCATCGAAACCGCCAAAGAGACACCTCCACCACCGCTTAAGTCTCTATTTGAAGATGTCTATTTCGAAGTTCCAGCTTCATCACAACAACAGTACGAAGAACTCCAACGTTTCTTTCCTGAGGAGTAGCACGATGACACAAATGAATATGATCCAATCCCTCAACCAAACGCTTCACCAAGAGTTTGAGCGTGACAACAGACTTCTCACATTTGGGGAAGATGCTGGATTTTTTGGAGGTGTGTTCAGAGTAACAGCTGGACTGCAAGAACGTTTTGGTGAAGAGCGCTGCTTCAATACGCCTCTTTGCGAACAAGGAATCATAGGCTTTGGGATTGGAGTCGCACAAAAGGGACTCAAGCCCATTTGTGAAATCCAGTTTGCAGATTACATTTTTCCAGCATATGACCAAATCGTCAACGAACTTGCAAAAATGCGGTACCGTACAGGTAATCAGTATTCAGCTCCGATGGTAATTCGCACACCTTATGGTGGAGGAATCCACGGAGGTCACTACCATTCGCAATCTCCAGAAGCACAATTTCTCCACACACCTGGCCTATGTGTCGTCTGTGCATCATCCCCTTACGATGCGAAAGGTTTGCTAACGTCAGCCATACGCTCTAATGACCCCGTCCTTTTTCTCGAACCAAAACGTATTTATCGTGCGATTAAAGAAGAAGTTCCCGAAGAAGAGTATACCATTCCACTTGGACAAGCACATCTTGCGCGTTCAGGTAAAGACATCACCCTCATTGGATGGGGAGCGCAACACCACCAAAACATGTCCGCTGCACAAGAGTTGATGGAAGAACACACAGCCGATGTAGAAGTCATCAATCTCCGCACCCTGAACCCGCTAGATATAGACACACTCACTGCTTCAGTACAGAAAACGGGTCGCTGCGTGATTAGCCATGAAGCCCCAAAAACTCAAGGCTTCGGTGCTGAGCTTTCCGCTCTAATCATGGAACATTGCTTTTTATCTCTCGAAGCACCTGTGAACAGGTGCTGTGGGTTAGATACTCCATTCCCACATACATTAGAACGTGAATATCTTCCCGATAGCTACCGCGTAAAACAATCCCTTATTGACACCCTTTCATACTAAAAGGAGCACTTATGTCAGACAACATCCATACAGTCAACCTACCTGACATTGGCGAAGGGGTCGTCGAAGGCGAAGTGATCGAGTGGCTAAAAGATGTTGGCGACGAACTGAAACAAGATGAAGCTGTTGTCGTTGTCATGACAGACAAGGCGACTGTTGAATTACCTGCACCATACCCTGGAAAACTAGCTAAACAATATTTTTCAGCTGGGGAAATCGCTTTAAAGGACAAACCTCTCTACGATATATCCCTTGTCGAAGCCGCAGTAGTCCAGAAAAGTAAGCCGTCAGAACCAGTGATCAAAGCGGAAAAATCACCCACATCACAGAAAATAGAATCAACAAAGCATAGACTCCCCTACCCTAACTCTCCGTCTCACTCAAAAACTCTAGCAACGCCCCCGATCCGAAAACTAGCCAAAGACCTCAGCATCGACATCAATGAAATTCGAGGAACTGGCCCTGATGGCCGAGTCACCAAAGAAGATCTTCGAAACTACTGTACCTCTTCGAAACAACACCCCCCCATCGACCTCCCAAGTTTCTCTGATGATAGCATCGAGCCAATCGTCGGTATTCCACGCCTTATGGCTGAAAGAATGGCACAATCCGAGCAAAATGCTGTACATTTTTCCTACTTCGAGGAAGTCGACGCCACGCGTCTTATCCAATTACGGGAGAATGTGAAAAAACAGGCAACAGAAGAAGGTATCCATCTAACTTATATGCCATTCTTTATCAGAGCGCTTTCACTAAGCTGTAAACAATTCCCAAAGATCAATAGCAGCATAGACATGGAAAATTATGAGCTGATCATTCACAAACAGCAAAACATTGGAATAGCTATTAATACAGAGCTCGGACTAATCGTCCCTGTCATGAAGGACGTTCAAAAAATGACTCTCGAAGATATCATTAAAGAATATGAGAAACTAAAAACTGCAGCAATAAACCGCAAACTAAATTCTCAAGATATGAAAGACTCTACAATAACAATTAGTAACTTTGGTGTGCTTGGAGGAGGAGGCATGTGGGCAACACCCGTAATTAACTACCCAGAAGTCGCAATTCTTGCTGTAGCACGTATCCAAAAACGCCCCATCGTCAAAAATGGAGAGCTCATGGTACGCGACACACTGAACCTCTCATGGAGTTTCGACCACCGCATCATAGACGGAGTGATGGCCGCTAGTTTCTCAAACTTTTACAGCGACCTCCTACAAAACCCCGCAAGGCTGGTATAATCAATCCAAACCTGTGATATCTCAAGCTTTGATTTGACAACATTTTGAAACACCACGATCACCACTTTTTAAATGACCCTTCTTTTCATCTTTGATCTGTATACATTCTATGACATCATAATCGATTTGATATGTAATAAAAGATCTCGCAATTGCCTTTCCAACGAGCATGATCGCAGGGATGATTAACGTTGCATAAGAAACCACCTTCAAAGCAATCATATACCAATATTCCTTCGCTTTTTCTAACACACCAGTGCCTTTTCTCTTAGAATCTAATATAAAAATCTCTGCGCGTTTTCCGCCCAAAAAGAAATAATTATCAAAAAACTCAACAACTTTTCCTTTTAACCCATGAGTTTCTATAATTGTTTTATTATTAAAAAAGTATTTCACTGGAGTGAAAAAGCCAATTTTTTTCAGGGAATCGTTGTCGTCTTGTGTTTGTTTTTTCTCTGGTTCTTGTCGCTGCTCAGATATTTGTGGCTTCGCTTGCACTCGTGGTTCCTCAGATACTTGTGGCTCTCCTTGCGCTTGATTTTTCTCTGGTATTTGTGGCTTCTCTTGCACCTGTGGTTGCTCTTGCAATCGTGATTCCTCAGATACTTGTGGCTCCTCTTGCGCTTGATTTTTCTCTGGTATTTGTGGCTTCTCTTGCACCTGTGGTTGCTCTTGCACTCGTGACTCCTCAGATACTTGTGGCTCCTCTTGCGCTTGATTTTTCTCTGGTATTTGTGGCTTCTCTTGCACTCGTAGTTCCTCAGATATTTGTGGCTGCATTAGCTCTTTTTGATTTAGTGCTTGATTTACCTTGCGGATTAGTTTTTGACTTTTCACGTGCCTGACTTGTAATATCTCTTGATATGCCATTTGTACCCTTTGGTATTGTGGGGTGTTTTCCTTGCAAGTATACCAACTTTTATTATACGAGGGCATAAAGTAGTGACTGTCAGACCATTTTTCGTCCTTATAGGGTTCATGGTAATTTGAGAGAATCGACTTCGTGGAATGATTTGAACTTATATTTGGCATCATTTTCTC
>JBCDHL010000129.1:0-6264 GCA_038750095.1 Chlamydiota bacterium | reverse complement strand
TAAGAAGTTTTTTTCTAATCACGCTTATTTTGTGCCACTATTTTCAGTGTTATATCCCCTTCTATTATTTGTAGTTTTTACAGTCCTTATCGCAATCAATGGATCACGTATCGCGCTCGTAGCCCAAGCTTTTGTGTTCCTCATTTTTCTAGTCAAACAATTTTCCGTACGATCCATTGTCATCCTACTTATGCTCCTGATCCCTGTAGCTACTATTGGTTTACAGGAAAATAAGGAGAAGTTGGCAACTGTGACGGACCGAATGCAAAATTTGTTCAGAATAGAAAACGTCGAGATGATTGGGGATGTGTGGGCAAAAATTGACACAGAACTAGATCCTGTTGGTAACGATGTCGTCTTCTATGATGATGAGACACAAGATCAAAGTTGGTGGATGCGTATCCATAAATGGACATATGCACTAAAAATCTATGTCGAACACCCAATAAGCTATCTACAAGGTGTTGGACCTGGTTTTGCGACAGCAGCTCTTGATGGTGGGATTATCAGAATTTTTGTTGAGTATGGAATCATCGGATTTTTAATGTTTGGTGTTTTGTTTTGGATTATCGCTAGACAGTCATTCGTGTTGGGGATGATGACGATTGTCTTGTTGGTCAACATGATATTTTTCGATGCCTACTTGGCTTATAAACCCATGTCGCTACTTTTCCTCATGATTGGATTCGGTTACTCGAAAAACGTATTATAAATCTCAAAGCCAAAATTTCAAATTCTGAATCACGATCAGTATAGTTCTTCAGTCTTTGCTTCAGGTTTTCACTCATAATTTTGATTGTATCAAATGGACCAATAGCCTCGGCTGGCAGGCCTTATCTCTAATGTTGAAATTTAACTCGGATCAAGACATAATTTCTGATTAACTATGAAATTCTTTTTTCAAAAGATATTTTTTTATACCGATCGTGATTTCAAGTCTGTTCTTCAGTTTTGAATTGTTAATTCAATAAGGTAAACTATGTTAAGTATTAATCGTCCTGTTGAGGCTGTATACCACCTTCCAAAAGAGCTTTTAGCCGTTAACGAGCCTTCTCGTCTTAAAGCAAAAAATATCATTTTACAAATCCAGCAAAACAGAGATCCTATCGCCATTCTCGACCTTATGGATCAATGCTTGAACCTCGGTGAAGAAGATGAAGAATCAAAAACCATATTGCATTGGGCTGCTCTGAAATTTTCTCAAAATCCAGAAATGACAACAAGAATTCTGCAGAAGTGGATTGAAATAGGATTGGATGTTAACCAAATCTCATCAGAAGGATTAACATTTATTAATTACATGATTTCCTCATTGACTAAATGCTTGGAGTCTCCTTTGCATCTCAAGAATTGGGTGAATCAAAAAAAACTTTTTACTGAAGGGAATTCATCAATAAATGCTAACGAATCACTCCTTTCGCTTATATGGAAATGGACCTCGTTTTCAGTCGATTTAAAAATTGATTTCACCGATCGACTTATTAGTTTTGCTGAAAAAGAAGATCAATGGAAAACCTTTCGCTGGCTCCTTACGATGCCATTTAAAGAAAAAGTTCTTGTTCGCTTAAGTGTCGAAGATACCATGACTATGATTCGACATTACTCCAAGAAAGTTGATATGAACACCATATTTGACGATGAAGACAAACCTTTGATTATTCAACCTATGAGAAAATTCAAGTATTATCCGATATCAGCTATGCGAATTATTAAAACGATGATTGAATGCGGTGCAAAAACCAACATAACCGATCCACATGGTAGATCAATTCTACTTTATAGTTTAGAGGCATTACCATTATGTATAGAAGAGACAATACAATTTATCACTTACCTAATTAACAATCGATTCAGTCCATTCAAAGTAACTGAACACCAAAAAGGGTATATCCATCACATCCAGTGTTCACTAGACGACGTTTTATCGACTGAGCAACAAAAGTTTCTATTTGTTAAACTTTACAAGAAAAAGATCGTACAAGAGTTTAGATATAGGCAGCTTTTAGTTAACTTGTTCGATCTTTCCGGATATCAAACCAAAATTTTCAATGAGGTGATGCCACTAGAGGGTTCTTATTCTCTTCAAAAATTTTATAATCATCCATTACTCACCCAGGAAAATTCTCAATTTTATCTTAATTTAAGGGTATCAAATAAAAAAGAGCCTCCTATTTCCCTATGGCCAAAAGTGTTAAAAAAATTCATGAGTATGTGCGAAAAAGAAGTTTCTGTAACCGTTATTGAGAAAATATCTGAAATTAGTGTTGCATTAGAAAAAATTCCGAATATGCTTAACTCATGTTTTCGTATTGAATCTAAGGTTTATAACCATTTCCACGAAATATTGAGTAGTGAAGAACCTTGCGGATTCATGGTCCGGCACTTAAATCATAGACCTGGGTTTGACCATGTGGTAGCCTATTACAATCACGGAGAACACATTCTTATTGGTAATCGTGGGTATGGATCTGGAAAGTGCCCTGGTGTAACTGTCCATAAAAAATCTGAAATTTCTCAAAAAGATAGCTTGTGTTCCGATTTGTTCTACGGGGTAGAAACAACAAAGTTTACGAATAGATATTTTCCTGAACGAATGATCTCTCAAAAAGGCTGCAGGGGAAAAAAAATTGTTCATTACATTCAAGAGACGACACAAAGCGGTCATACTTGTCCGATTGCTAGCTATGAGTCACTAGAACTATCGATGGTTTTTATGACTATTGACAATATGCTTAAGAATAGAAAAACTTCAACAAAACTTGCTCAAGCGATTTGTAAAATTCACCATTCATTGAGGCGTCAATTCGTCCTTTCTACCTACCTTTCCTATCACGAACAGGAAAAAAGTAATAAACTTCCTGTAGACACTCACCTGCTCCTAGTTCTTCGCTCAACTAAAACTTCAGACCTAGAAAGCGACCAAAAAAGATACCAACAATTAACGAACTGGCTTACCAAGAAGAATCCAAGCTTAGCGGTTATTTTGTCAAAACCTTAAATAACGTTCGGGACATGTCGCAAAAATGCTTTGGAATTATCTAGCTTTACTGTAATAATCTGCAAAGATACTACATATCAGGAGTGATACTTATGCAAACTGCAAAAAATAAAGTTTTCATCCCTCTGTTCTTTGCCTTTATTCTACTTATACCATTATCGATCTATATATTTTTTAATCTTAATCATTCTGGTAAAACGATATCACCAACTTCTACAGATTTTGTTATTATCACAACAAACAGCCCATCTCAAGCAAAGTATTGGCAAAACTTTTTTGACAAAAGTGCTAACGAACGCACTCAATATATCGTGGTAAACGAAGACTGGCCGGGTGGTGCAGACAATGGGTTAGGTTCTCTATATGCTTTTGCTCAAGCGAATAAGCAAGCACAGGAACAATTTGGTATCGGCCTAAGTGAAGTACTTAATAGCGGCGGTGGAGTATCTCTTTTTCACTGTGCTGGAATGGGGAAACGCTTATACCCACTTACCGCAAGTGAGTACAACAACAAATCGGCTATCAAAGTTCCATCAGGTCTAGAGACACAATCAATTCTTCAGCTAGTTCTCGATCAGACCCTTACACAAACGCATGTGTTGAAGGGAAGATTATCCGTATTCTGGGGTGACCAGATATTTATTCCTTCGGTGAGTTTGAGAAAACCAAAATCTCACGCTGAGGTTTTCACGATGGTGAGTCATTTTCCATCAAAAGATGAGTGGATCAAAAAGAACCTAGATCAGTACGGTCTCATTATTATAGACGATAAAAATGCAAAACTGGTTGAAAAGACAACTTATTCTAATTTACTAAATATTGTCGCCAATGACCCAGTAAATAAAAAGGTTCCCAAAATAGGTGTAAGCTTGGGGTCGTTTTCTATCTCTGCGACAATGTTAGATGCATTGATTGATACTTTTCAGAACGAGCTAGCATCGAAAAATGGTAAACTAAATACCGATTATCATTTTTGGATGCCTCTTACATGGACTAAATCTTCTTACGTAAATTTCATGATAGCGAAAGGCTATAAAAAACAAGAGGTTGTCAGTATATACGATCGGATGCAGAATCTCAAAAACAGCTTACAGGTTGTGTCTGAGTCGCCAGTTTTCGGAGTACAAAATGTCGGTGAGGATGCATTGTGGTGGGATTTTGGAAATACTAAATCCTATTACCATAACATGATGGCTACTCTATATCACGACGATACAAAGGGACAAAAGCTTGCAGAAATACTTAAAATTGGGGGGTATTACCATCCCGATAAAAACAGCATCATAATCAACTGCGATATTGATGATCTACAAGCCAGAAATAGCATTTTAGTGAATGTCAAAGGGGGTAAAGTGACCGCTCACGATTCGATCGTTATTAATTCTATCACTCAAAATTTAGCTGCTAGTGAGTCTCTCGTTTATAATATTAGCGAAGAAAATTCTCTTACTCTCAGTAATGGGGAAGTACGTGCAGACATCTTTTTTAACGACCAACCCAATCAAGTTGTTTTTTACACATCAATGCGAAGAAATAATAAACTTGATTGGAACGTCAAGCTCCCGAAGAATGATTACGCTTTTGAAGAGGTGTATCACCTCAATGAGTCGTTAACAAACACTCAAATTGAACAACTATAGAAAAAATGACGCGCGTGTCGATTTTTTGATTAAAGATTAAAGTATAAAGTAAAGAACGCCATCAATCAGCATGACTACTCCTAACAGGATAAAAATAATCGGTAGGTATCGATCTGCCAAAATATTCATCCAATCGTTGATTTTCTGAAAAATAGTTTCGCTTTGTTTTCTTGCAACGATAAACACCAAGACCATGGCAGCAAAGGGAAGAATGTAAAGTACATTGTAAACGAGCAATATGATTAATGTAGGAAAAATGGGGGTTTCGGCTTTAAGGATCTGATCGATCGCTCCGAAATAAGGTATTGCAAAGGGAAGTCCGATTAAATTTACCTTTAAGCCGAGGATCAGTGATTGGTTTATTGTCATCACTTTACTTTTTCTCACTTTGTCATCAGGTGGGGAATAGTCATTTTTGTAAGTAATTAATCCAAAGCTAATTAAAATAGTGGCAACTATCAGTTCGATGATATAATCGAATCCCAATGGAAGTTCAAAAGCATCAGAAAAACTTTCCAGACCTATCGCAATGAGAATTCCTGCGATATAGTAGGTAACAAAAAATGAAAAGAGCATGGTTAACGTGTTACGGATTGGGTGGCATGACCCTAGCACATAGAGTGTTCCAGCGAATATCACAGGGTTGATTATGTCAGCAAGCAGTATAGGAAGTAGTATAACCTTGAGATCAAACATAATTTTAAGTTATCGGGGATGTCTATTTATGGCAAATGATAAAGCTTTCGTAAAGTCAGTTACAACAACTTATTGAATATGAATGTCAAATCGAGTTAAAATGGGAGAAAGGGGAGGTAGGTATGTTGCTGTTCATGTTCGTATTTTTACTGGTATTAATCCCTGATCGTGTAATCTTAGAATCTACAGAAATAGAGGAAATGGCAGAATTTGAAGAGACCTGTATTTTGTTTCAGGGCTATCGTTCTGCGGGGCTAGGAAGAGGAAAGCTTACCTTTTTCAATGCTTGTGGTAAAGCACGCTACGTATACGCTTGTCTTACCGATACATTCGGTGGAGCACAGTTACTCAAGAGCGCATCAAGAGTTCCATCGGGTGGTAAAGTAGATTTTTATCCCTTTATTGACTATCAGCCTAAGTCAGTTTCTTGGACATCTGCTCGGAACGACCCACCCATTCCCGGATCTTGTTATGTTCAGGTAGAAACTCGTTAACTATCCCGAATACATTTGGTCGCGAAATTTTAGATTACCGACTATGATCACCCGGTACTGTAGGTTATACCGATCGTGATTCAAAATTTGGTTTTTGGCATGGTTCAGACCAAGGTAACATTTTTCGTGTCTGCGATTACGTGCCAATAATATTTTTCGTTTATCTTTTGCTTATTTAAAAATTTTACTAAAGAGGGTAGCGCTTTCCAACCAAAAAGATTCTGAACAGGTTCTAAACTGTTATCCTAAAAAATACCTTTATGAATCATGTTAAATTTTCATTTCTTGACGCTGATTTAATTTTTTATTCACATTCTATGTCTATTCTTTTTTTTTAACTTATTAACGGATGGTTAGATATGAATAGATTACAAAAAATTTTATGCCTCTTAGTTTGTGTTTTATCAACGAGTTTAAGCGATGCAAGCGAAAGGAG
>JBCDHL010000128.1:0-6283 GCA_038750095.1 Chlamydiota bacterium | reverse complement strand
TGAAAAAATGCTAGAAATGGATCAGCTTTTCGAAAAACCTATTTATGGTGTCAGCACTAAGAGTAATTTTTCAAAAAAGGTGTATCATCAAAAAGGCCTGAAATTACTTGTTGAAAAAATTCCCTCACTACCAATTTTTAAAAATATTTATGAGAATCTTCCATTAGAGTTCGTAACTGAATACCTTTCTTTAAGGCGTGGACAAGATGGGTGGATGAGAGTTAATGAATCATTTGAAAATATTGAAGATGTAAATTTGAAAAGAGAGCTTCAATGGCTTAGAAGTCAATTACACGTCTATTTACCACATACACTTAAATTGAGGTACAACGTACATTACGGTGCAAGTGCTAACAAGGGTGATATAGCAGCCGTTCCTTATAAGTCTGCTCGTTTTCCCGACCCAAAAAGTCAGTTTACTTATCGAGACATACAGGCCAATTTAACAGTTCAGTGGATGCTTCATGAAGTTCCGTCAAAAGATATCGTTAAGGAGGTTGTAAAAAGTATTATGAAAAAATACAGCCGAGATAGGTCTGAATTTTTTGCAAAGCGTTGGCTTGGTAAAGAGGCATCAGTTTCTCACTTGATCGCAATTTTGGAGAATAGAGCTGGTGGGGATGAACTCATTAAAGAGATGCAAAAAAAATTCCTCTTGAGGCTCGATATAGCCATAGAACTCCGCCTTCCTCAACTCAGAATTTCTAAAGAAGTCCTGCGTTTTACAAATGCCACCCTAACATCGAGTGGGAAGAAGTGCATTGGGTTGACAGCGACCCCATATAATGTTGCGGGTATGAACATACAGCTTATGAGTAATTTTAAAGAGGGTGATGCCTATAACAACTCGCGTAAAATCATACAAAAGAGCCAAGTAAAATCCTTGCCATCTGACCTAAACCTTTTTATCTCTGGTGTAGCAAAAAAGAAAGACTCTCACGCTTTGGTCGATCCAAGCGCATTGCTTGTTGATTATACAAATGTTGAGATTGCTAAATTAATTCTTTCAAAAGCGAGAGAGTGCATTAAACAAGTTGTTTTTTGGGATGATGCAAAAGACATGTGGATGGTCATTAACCATGTAAACCGTATTGAAGAATACAATGAAGTACGCCATGTGAATAAAGAATCATTCTTCATCTTTGACCAGGCTCGTAGTCGAGGAACAGATCTTCCTCTTCCAAAGTATTGCACGATTGAAATTCTTGTTGGGAAAGATTGTCCTCTTACCTCATTCGAACAAGCAACAGAAAGAGGTAGGTTGATTAGATTTGGTACACAAAAAGGACGCTTCTGGATGGAGGAAGAAATAAATCCTACTGTTGAGAATTTGTTTCACCGGGTCAATCATAATGAAAGGGAGCTTATTAAAGAGGAACTTTCATTAATGGCAAAACGAGAAATGGCTGAGGTATGTAATCAGCGATTGACTAAAAAAATCTGGGATAACCCCAATGAAACTAAAGAGCTGTTAGAGAGTTATAAAGAAATCAAGTTACATACAATTGATCATGATAATTTTGTTTTATATGCAGATCTTAAGCCACCTAAAACCATTTCTGAGGAGCTAGAAGATTACGAGAAAGAACTAATTGAAAAATATAGTCAACTTATCACAGAGGAAGATCGTAGATTGATCCGTGCCTATCGTGAAAATGTAGTCAATACTATTGATAAAGACAAAAGGTGTATTTACGAACCTACGCTCGACTTAAGAGGAGAAGAAATCAACAGTGTTGAAACTACAGATAAAATGAATACCTCTTATTCAGAGCTTGAGTTACGTGGTGAGAACCACTCTCAACAGCGTACACAATCACAGAATCAAGCCTTAATGGAAAAGCAGAGGAAATTCCAACAGCTAAGACTTGTTTGGAATCCATCTGATGTTTTACCCAAATTTATGAAGGCTGCGGGTGATATCAAAAAAATAGTTTCTAATATTGAGGGATATGGAGTATTTCTTTCTCAGGAAGTCGCAGCTCTTTATCCTAGCGCCCACTTTCCTAATAACTTGTGGTTGAGTAAAGGGGTTTCTCATATATCCAGTAAATGTTTAATGGACGAAAAAGAAATAGAGAGTTCTCTCCAAAAAACTCACCTATGGAGGACTTTACCTAAAATTGACTATGTAATTCTTTTTCCTAGTATGGATGGGAAGTCAACAGGCAACCAATATCTTGCACTTAGTAAAGAAGAAGCCGATGAAACGGATTATTTTATGAGAAGAAGTTGTAATCATAATGAAAATTTAAGAGGAATTACTTTATATAAGACTAATGGACAAATAATAAGTAGTATTTTGAATTCTAATAAAATTGATCCAGTTATTTTGATGACTATCGCAGTTTATAACGGACAAATACCACCCTCTTTTCCCAATAATCTTCTTTCGACTTGTATAATCTCTAGGAAAGAAATTGAAGGAAAACTTTGCTTTTTGAAAAAACGTTTACAACACTATAGAGCTGAAGAGGCGATGAGTTTAGAAAACAACCCACTAACTCGTATCTTTAAAAATTTACAAGTTTAAAAATTGTCAATCAGAGGCTTATATAGATTGTAGGATTTCAGCGAGATGAAAGCGCATTTCTTGACGCGCTTCCTTAAGTTCTTTTGGGGAGACATCTCCACAAAGAAGGGTATAACTCACATCTTGCATTGCATTGAAGATATTGGACTCAGAACGTAAAACATCGTTCAACAAAGGTAAAGGTGGCATAGCTAAGGAAATGGAGCCTTGGTGAAGAAATCCCTGTTTTGTTCGCCGTTGTGCTGCACCTCCGATTTTGCATCCATTAACCATAACGTCGTATTGTGTCGGCTTGGCCATGCAGAAATGTTCACCTATTTGACGCTGTTCCATTGATTCATTATTGTAAAGCTTAGGTTCAAGTTGATCTCCGGAGAATTTCTTGATGGCTTGGATGACTGCTTCGTTGATGAAAGCGTAATTATCGAGAGTATTTAAGGAAAAACGTGGATGACTGCAGGGTATGAGCACACTAAAGGCGAGATCGGTTACATGGAAAATCACTCCACCACCAGTTGGCCGCTTTCCAAGCTTTAGCCCGTGACGTTTGACCCCCTCCAAATTCAATAGGTTCGACGGTTTAGCAAAATATCCATATGTAGCACAAAGCCCCTCCCAATCGTATTGATGTAGAATTGGTTGTTGATTGCCGCCAACTTCCTCCAAGAGTTTTCTATCGATGTCCATGTTTTCTTGCGCTGAATTAACGCCGGTATCAATGATTTTCCATTTCATCATGAGGCGTTCACCTGGTGTTTGATCGTTAGGTGCATGGACCATTCCCAATCCACAATTTGGTAGATACCGTGGTAATTCGTTGTTGTTTCGAGTGAGTAAATAAGTGCATTCGAGCGGTTCCATCGCACAGTCCCCGAAAGATCACCTTCAACTACAAGTCGAACGACCTCTTGCATCTCATCCCCAATTGGAATTTCTACCCCTAAGTTGATAGAACTTTTAGAGAGCTCTCCTTTTATGTCTGCGATGATCTCTTTATTGTTGATTTCCTTGACTGTATAAGTGATAGAATTGGGCTGTAATCCAACGACGTCATTGATTTCGACAACGTAGGACTCATCTTTAATCAAGGAGCGACCCGCAATAGCAAATTGATGCTGAAATAACTCTTCGATTAAGGATTGGGGGTGTATTTGATTTAGAATAGGTAACTCTTTAGAAAGCTGTAGAAGGCCTGGAGTATGAGGCATTAAGCGGAACTGTTCGTTAAAATACAGCTTGATGGGTTTACCAACCATATCTTCGACTTCTGCGAGAAAAAGCGAAGTATTTGGTTTGTTGACTTGGTATTCTGCCTCTTTATCATTTGCTCGTAAATTGACACTGAGATCTTTTAGGGTAAAAAGCATGTTAAGGGGTGGGTGGCTGACCGGTAGGTCAGAGCGGTCGACAATTTTTACATCAGCGAGAAGTTTATGCTCCATTGTAGCATGCATATTCACTCCAGGGAGATACTGTTGCAACTCAATCGTCAAGATACTTTTTTGCTGTGTAGATTTATTAGGTAAAAAAATGAGCTCTACCTCACCGTAAAGAGAGCCTCCGAGAAGTAAAAATAAGATGACACGGTACAACATAAACGCCTCATTTCTGTATATAAGTGCACTTCATTGTATGTCTTATGGAAAAAACGATCAATCTCTAAGCTGTTCCTTCGAGAATTTGTGCTCCTCGCCACTTTTTAGTGATGCCTTGCCAAATGTTTTGGATAGATTCTCTTTTCTGTTTCTTTAAGTAGGAATCCTCTGAGTTTTCCAGTTTTTCTATGCCATTATGAAGGATAGGGTTTGTAGTACGTATGGCAATTGCTTCTTCGATGTGCCTAATCTGTTGTAAACCGTAAACGAGTCCGACGAGGTATAAGCTATTGAATCCAATTGCTGCTATGGGGATTGCATTAATCATATCATGAGCATGGCCGGATAGATCGTTCCAGCTATGCGTCGCTCCAAAGAGATATCCGTGAATGCTATGGGCGTCATTATCGGGACCGAGAATTTTATGTGGAAGGATTGTATCCGTAGCAGAGTGAGCGTACAAACAATGGTTAGTGATGATGTGATAGACACCGAGGTTACTGACCTCCATGATATCAACAAACGACATGTCCTTAAAGTTGGCTCCCAGCTTACTTTGTGCCGAGATTTCGACGATATCATTTTTCACCATACTGTGACGAACTTTATCAAGCTTACCCTCCATAGAAGACATATTAGAGTAAAAGTTGTCGCTTGATGACATGGGGATCCCTGCTGGATTGAACGTGTGGACAGATACTTTGTCTACAAGACTCTGTAATTTCAAATCATGAAGCAACATTTTGGAAAAGTAGGTCGCTGCATTTTGAGCGTCGGCAGCGCCAAGACTATGGCCGCTGAACTCAATAGCGAAGGTAAGGGGTTGTGAGGTGGTACTTTTACTGTTTAATATAATGGAATGGAGTTTATCAAGAAGCTTCGTTCCTTGGTGTTTCCATAGGCCATACCCTGGTCCGATAGGGTTTTTATCCCTCGATATTGAGTGGTGATTTGGGATGGTACCTTGATAGATAACTTTGATTGGAATGGGATATTTTTCATCAAGATGTACAGGCATACAAATTTGACAAACGAATCCATCATGTAAAATTATCTCCTTCACTTCGTATAGGAAACCTGTAAGTGAAAATAGAGTACCGATGCGGTGGTCAAGAGTTTTATTATTTTTTAATCTGCCTTCTTTGTTTAAAAATGTATTATTTGTTAAGTAATAGCGGTTCCAATATCCCACTTTGCGAGAGAGGTATTCTGATGAGCGCATAGCAAGATGAGCTTCTGGTACTTTTTCTATGCTGGTTATATCTTGATCTGGATGTGCAAACAATGTTCCATAATAAACAGAGGTGTTGTATGAGGGATTTAATACGGCATTTTTTAATTGAATAATTAGAGTCAACCATTTCCCTTTGTATATTTCGACGTAGTTACTCGGGTACATTTTGTGAGCATTAGTAGCAATTTCTTCAAGAAGTAAGATCAGCGGCAGTATTTTTTCTTTGATCATTTCAGCTTGTTGTTTACAAGTATCTAGATAGGCGAGTGCTGTTGCGGCAACAGTAAGAAAACTGAGATATTTGTCTGTATGGAAGAGTTGCGGTTCAAATGGATTTTGAAATAGGGTATTGAGATGATCATAGAGCGTAGTTTCAGACATGTGAACTTCTTCAGATGTTTGCCACCATTTTGATGATTCAATATCTGCTAAAACAGACAACTCGCATTCTCCATAAGAAGTTTTAGGTTTCAAGTAGGGGCGCTCATTAAGTGCCTGATTGTCTACTTCAAATGTCTTACTGCAAATGGGGATTTTGAAATAATCGAGAGTAGATTGGCCGTTCGGAGCTTGTCTAAAACAGTTTAATGTTTCAAGCCACGTCTTCGTTGAAGGGTTTTTGATCCCTTGTTTTAGTAAATATTTTTCTACACTTTTTTTGTCTACTCTTGCCGCAGTAGCAATGATCACATCCCGAAGAACCTCTTTTGGAATTCTACCACACTTGTCCTTCACTAAAAAGGGCTTCATCCACTCAGATTTACTAAACACTTTCTTTATATACTCTAAAGGGTAGCTCTCGGCGGGTAATTCCCAGAGGTCGTAACAAGAAGGTGTTTTATTTTTCTCAATGAATTGATCGAAAGATTTGTTTAATGCTTCCGCCGTTTTCTTGGTGAGTTCTTCGAAATTATTTTTTAT
>JBCDHL010000127.1:0-6296 GCA_038750095.1 Chlamydiota bacterium | reverse complement strand
TCCTCTCCAGCCGCATATTTATCAGAATCCTTTAGAAGGGCATTTTAAAATAAATTTCGACTCTCAAGAAGAACGGTGGAGTAAACTTGAGGATTGGAAAATGTGTCTTCAAGAGCAACCTTTTCATAAAGATGAGAACGAAGTTCCATTTAAACTACATAACGAGGAGCAAAAAGAGAGTGAACTTAAATTCATTGACATTTTTCAGAAGGATATTCAAGAGTTACAGCTCGACTATGAGTATGGTAAGAAGCAATTATGTCCCCCAAAAAAAATATCTTTTGAAAAAGCAAAACGTTTAGCTGAAGAGGTCACAGCTGAACAAATCGCAGTTAGTCAGAAAAAACAAAAAGTATTAAAGGAACTTCTCGAAAGTGTTAATAGGCAAAATTGTGATGATATCGCAAGATTAACAAAGCTTACTGCAATTGGTAGTGGTGTTGACAAAATGGTGGACTTAGAGGATTGCTTCAATGCAGTTTTAACAGGTAAGCGATCGAGTATTCAAGATTTGAATCAAACACTTTTGATTAAAGATATCGATACAATTGCAACCCTCACAGTCCTTGTTGGAGACTATATTACGTACGAGGGACAACTTAAAAGAATTAAGGAAAATGTGAAGGCTATCCTTCATGCTTATGATCAAAACGATATTGAAGAAAGTCTTATGCCTACACTCTCTTCTAAGTTGGAAGTGGAGTTGTCAGCACGTTACTATTTCGACGACTTTAATCCAGAAGAACAGTTAGTCCTTCGCCTTTTTACAGCCAAAAGTGGCATGATTCCCTTTCGCAAGCAGTGTGATCTTATCAGGCTTGTACTACAACAGCAGTCGAAGGGTCCTCAAGAAATACGTGATCTGGTGTTTCAGTTAATTATGGGGGGTGGTAAAAGTTCTGTGATTGCAACAATCGTTTTATACCTCTTAGCAAGAAAAGAGGGACGTATAGCGACGATTGTTGTACCCCCAGCCCTTTTCAAGGCTGTCTCAGAAAATTTGAATCGCTCTTTGATTAAATCTTTCAACCAGCCTCTCGCAGCGCTTAATCTTGAGAGATCAGATTTTACCCATCAAAAAATAAAAAAACTAAATCGCTTACTTACTCAATTGAAAAATACTCCTCAACCGCTATTAATTACAGCACCAACTATTCAAGGGTTGGAGCTAGAAAAACTTAGTCTTTGCCTAAAAATTTCGCGTTTGCTTAAAGAGCAACAAAACATTGAAGGAAAAAATGAAAACTTCAGCAGTTCTTCCAAAGAAGAGAAAATAAATTTGAAAAAAGAGATTAAAAAATTAGGAGAATGTTGTTTTCTTATTGAGTCTGTTCTGGAAAAATTTATTGATTCCTCCGATGCCATATTCGACGAAGTCGATCTTCTTCTCGATAGTTTTAAAGAGGTTGTCTTTGTTAATAACGAGGAAATTTCAATTGAAAAAGAGTATCTTACCATTCAACGAATGTTGTTTGAGGCCTTAGTTTCTGAAGATTTACTGTTGCTAACGTTACCAAACTCTCCCTCATTGAAGACATTCATGAAAATACCTCAGGGAGAACAGCAACGAGTCTCTTTAGAGGATTACTACAAACATATTGTTTCATTATTGGCAAAATATATTTTTGTGAATCATCCTCCTATGCAACAGCACCTGTGTGGGCAAATCGATGGTTTTGTTCGTTACGTAACAGGAAAAATTCATCCCGACTTAGAAAATTGGCGAGTAAAGAAAATAGAAATTAATGAACCAGAAGCCGAAAAACACTTCCCAGGTATTCCGCTAAAACAATTACGTGATGATCTTTCTTTTCTCTACCACTTAGAATCACTTTATCATGAAAAGTCAACGACAGAGGCGGCGAATAGAATTGCTTTTGTTAAGCACCAACTTATTGACCTTTTGAATGTCTGCCTCTCTAAAAGTTTCGGAATTCACTATGGCGTTTCTCCATACGCCCATCATGATAAAAAAATCATCCCCTATAATGGTATCAATAGTCCTGCTAGAACTGAATTTGGGTATCATTGGGAACACTCGATGTATGAGTTTTTAAAAGGATTTATGATTCCTCCAGATCCATCAGTGATCCTCTCTATAGCAGAAAGTTGGATACAGGTAGCTAATAGAGAAATAGGAGAAACTGGCACCTCAATAGAGTATACTCCAGAGTATCAGGAGTTTCTAGAGCTATTTGGGGTCCCTATTGACAAGGTAACGCAACCAGGTAACTTAGAAAAAGCCGGGCGGCATGTATCGAGTCACACTTCAATTCTTTTAGATCTTCAGGAAATTTTAATTGAAAAATGTGTTTCTTATACAAAAGAAAGGCTATCGAGTAATGGTTTTGATCTGGTGGAACTTTTTTCTTCTCGTACAGGGATGTCTGGGACTCCTTGGAATGTGTTGGGATACAGTCGGTCGCTAGCTAAGAATTATCATCCGGATAAAGGTACTGAAGGAAAGGTTATTCACCAGATTCTGAAAAGAACAAAGCAAGTGATCGAGATAGATTTACTAACGGAAGGTAAACAGCAGTTTTCCCTTAGTCAATTTTTTGTTACCTGCTACGAGGAAGCAAATGACCCTAAGCTGATCACGGGTCTTATTGAAGCAGGTGGTCTCTTGAAACGTTTTGGAGGAAATCGTTCGGTCGCTGAAGAGTGGGGGAAATTTTTGATGAGTCGGCAACATGTTGAGAGCGAGATTCCCTTTGAAGAGCGAAGTGTAAATCCTCGTATTGAAGCTGTACTCTACTTCGATCGAGATGAGGGATCATATGACCCTGACACACTATATGCTTGGTCATTTAATAGGGGAGTGATCAAAATTGGAGGGACTTCAGCTGCCGCTCTCGAGTCAAAAGGATTATCACCTGAAAATTATGTCGTCTATTATGATCAGCGTCACACAACTGGATTTGATATTCAACAACGTCATAATGCACAGAATCTAATTACTTTGGATAGTATGACTTTGAGAACCCTTGTTCAAAGTGCTATGCGTGTTAGAGGATTAATCCTAGAAGCTTCTCTTCTCTTTGTTGTAGATAGAATGTTTAAGAAAAGTCTTCATCCGAGGGGAGATCACCCGATTGACTATATCATAGGGTCATCGAAAAAACAGACGTTTTTAAAGATCGAGTCAATTATGCGTCATATTCCTCATTACATCACTCATATGACTCGTAAACCTTCTGTTGAGGCGGTTACTCAATTAGTGAGAAAAAAACAGTTTGATAGCGATTTTGTTCACCTTGTAGACAAAATGGCTCCATTCTTTGTCAGTACTTATCAGGAAGAACATTATCTTCAGCATGGTTATCTAAAAGCTAACAAGAATACACGTAAAGCATTAAACAATAGATTGGAGTGTAACGTTTCACGTTTTAATAAAGCTCTAAGTGAAACTTGTGTTGAGAAAAATGTGGAGATTGATCACCAAACAGCAGAGCTCAAGCGTTGGATCAGTTCAAATCCTGGCATACCCAATACTTGGCCACTTTCGGATGAACGAACCGGAATTCAACAGGAGGTCGAACAATGTGTAGAGATACGTACCGAAGTCAATGTAAAAGTCGAGATTGAAGAGGAACTTGAGATTGCTCTAAGGAAATTCAATGCGAAACCGGTCCATGAAGTTCGCTCCATAAAGGAGATGACGTTGAATGAGTTCAAAAACATAGTCAGTGCGCTACAAAGTCAAAAACCTCAATCTATGCAGCTATTATCTCTAAACGAACGCTTAAAAGCATATGAGTATACTGTCGGAAAACAAATATTGGATTTTTCGATAATATTTGAGGAACCTTTATTTGGAACAGACGCTTACTTCTATCCTTCTAGTGACCGTGAGACATTACCTGTCTTTCACAGGTTACATCGTCCTGCAAAACAGGTTTTAATCACCAAAACTCCAGAAGGGAAATTACACTTCCTTTTCCTTTCCGAAAGAGAAGCTGGTCGAGCAAAGCTTCATCTAGAATATTTATCACAAAAAGGAGCGAAAGATTTTCAAGATTGTTGGTTGATCCAACCCGATGGGATCGCTTTAGCAAAATCAATCGCTCCGTTTCCTACTGAAGATCTATCTGTTAGACGTGCTCTTATTGAAATCAATGGATTTTGCGGGAATATTGACTTTCTCAATAAAAAAGAGTACGAAAAAGAATTTGAAGAGTGGTTGCAAAAGGATAGTGCTCTAAAAGTTATTTTCTTGAAATTAAAAGCACTATCAAGTCCTCTTCAGAAAAAAGCGTTGGAGACAAGTTCGGCAATAGCTGCGGTTACAGGTACTGGTTTTAACAAAAAGAGTGGAGTTGGACTAACTTGCAAGCGAAGAGAGGAACGAGAAAAGGGGCTCTCTATAGGTTTCATTCCTAAAACCCCCCTAGAGGCAAAACTACTAACAGACCCTAACAAGCTACATAATCTCAACTATTCATTTATTCGCTTTCTAACGATTGACCCAAATAAAGATGATCCTTTAAATCAAAAAGCTTTGTTAAAGATTGGAAACGAAAATGTCCCTGAACATAATAGGAAACAGTTACTACATATTTCAGATGAACACGTTAGGTATCTTTCAACAAAACAGATTCCTTTTCTTCCTCCTGAAAGAGTCAAAGCTTTAAGTGATTCCAAACAACTTGTTACCTATAAGCTTAATTCGAAACAAGAGATTGAAGAGTGTTACCTCCTTGATATTAATCAGCTACAGGGTCTAGAAGAACATCAAAAAGATCTGTTATCTTCCATCAATCCAGAGTTCTACCCTTACCTCAACAAACCGTGGCAGATTGCTTCTCTACCCCCTTCTAGGTTGGGATGTATTGATCCAATGATGATCCCTTTTATTATTGAAGAACAAATTAATCGTATTGATCCCTCAATTTTCTCAAAAGAGTTTCTTCTGCAGCTTACACCAGACCAAGTAAGGTCGATTCCTGCTGGTATGCTCAAAACTGTGGCACCTGTTGTTGGTGATATAATTTCTAAGAAACAAATTCATTCAATTAACGATGAAGAGCAGATTCAGAACTTAGAGAATATCGCTAAAACATTTGAAGGAGAGAAAAAAATCCCGATAGGTCTATGGACATCCTGGATCTCTCCAGAAATGGTTTGTCATATTACTAAAAAACAAACTCCTCACCTCTTTTCGAAAGAACAAATCGTTTTTTGTCCAACATCTCATCTAGAGTATTTAACACCGAATCAACTATCACTGATTGGTGCACAAAGTGAGATCTCAGAAATTGTTCGATTTTATAAGGAAGTAAGCCTTGACCCTTATGCAAATGAGCGGTGCTGGGTTGATAGCTATCTGTCCGTGAAAGAAAAAAAGTGGAATAAAGAAATTTTATTTTTCGATACGGTCAAAAATTGTGGGTATGGGGTAAATAAGTTAAGTACAAGCGAGAAAAGAGTTCTTTTGGAGAAAGCCAATGCGTTGCAGAAAGTACTATCAGTCACTGAATTTTTTGAGAAAATAACTCAATGTCTTGATACGTTATCAATTCATTCACAAGGATTTTGTAGCGCTGAAGATTACATGGCTATTGAAAATGAAAGTTCTTTGAATCTCAATGAAATTATAAGCAAAATTAAATCAGAGAAGGAAAATATTCTGGGAGAAAAACGCTTTCGCCTATCCCAGTTGGCTTTAGCTATTTTTTCAACAAACAAGCTGGAAGTTAATAGTTCCTTCAAAATTTCTGAAAATACGGATGACTATAATAAAAAGAGCGTTGCAATTATTAGTCTTTCCGGAGCTGTTTTTGGTGGATTGGTAGGGCTAGTTTCTGGACCCATCGGCTGGGGGGTCCTTGGCGGTGCTGCTTTAGCAGGCGGAGTAGGTGTTACTGCGGCCATTGGTGATCACTATTCCTATAAAAACGTCTATTCTAGATTAGCAGATACTATCCGTAGCACCATCAACTCTCTTTCTGTTCGTTCAATAGAACATTTTACTTCGCCTTCAGATCTTCCTAAGTGGCCTTATAGTGAATATTCAACTGAACTTATTGTGAAGGTTGCCTGCGACTATTTTGAGAATTTTGATATCAAGGTGAGCCAGACAATGTTTGAAAATAATAGTTCCCGGGAATACATAGTAGTTGAACGAAAAAATATGTGTAGTAGAAAGATAATGGGCTACGTTCTCCGTACAATGGTTAGTTCTCGTAAAGCAGAAATGAAAATTGAATGGGATGATTCAAGTTTACTAACATTGAACGACGCAAAGCAGATTCCTACACTATCGGTTCAAAATAGTTCTTCGAGAGAGATAAATA
>JBCDHL010000126.1:0-6316 GCA_038750095.1 Chlamydiota bacterium | reverse complement strand
AACCTTTTCTTTTTTCACAGCATAGTAATTTTTCATAAAGATTTTCATTTTTTAAAGAAATTTGAACATCCTTAAATATGGATGGCTCATTGACCACATCACTATCTGATAAAATATGGTTGACAACATCAGATAAATCACTGTTTACATACAAATTATCTAAATCAGGGTCAGATAAAACATAAGTAGCTTTGTCAAGTAACCCTTTTTCTTTAATGAGATTTAGCGACTTACCAATTGAATGAAAAATTTCTTGGGAAAAAACATCTACTTTTTCGCCAATTTTTTCATCAATCACTGTTTTATCTTGGTTTAAAAATTCAATTATATCTAATTGGTTAAGCTCAATACTCACCATGAATTCAATCCCCCAGTCTATTATATACCGATCGTGATTCAAAATTTGGAATTTTGGCTTTGAGAAAGCCTCTATAGGCGTTCTAACACTTTTCTTGGTTTGTTGTTAACTAGGTTCTCGACTTTTTTTGTAAGTATTTAATTAAGGTCGTTAAAAACTGACACCTTCTTGACGTAGGGAAACGTAACAGTCATTCCCAATAATCAAGTGGTCTCTTACAGGAATTCCCATAAGCTTCCCCACTTCAACAAGCTTTTTCGTTACGCTAATATCCTCTTTTGATGGAGTCGGATCTCCACTAGGATGGTTGTGAGCAATGAGAATGCTCGATGCTTTATGGCGGATCGCAGGGTAAAATACCTCTCTTGGATGAATTAACGAATTGGATAATGTTCCTATCGAGATAATTTGTTGGTTAATGACATAACCTTTCACATCGATCATGACGACAGAGAAAATTTCTTTTTTCTGGTTTTCCAATTGATCTCGCAGTAATTGATAAGCAGATTGAGGGTGCTCTATTTTTATTTTTACGGCTCGTGTTTTTTGTGATAGCCGACCAGCCAAAGTGACCAACGCCCGAATTTGTATTGCCTTCGCCTTTCCCAGTCCCTTCACCTCACACAACTCTTCGATCGTGGCATCAGCTAACTGTTCCAGTCCGCCAAACCTCGAAAGCAATTCTTGCGATAACTGAATGACCGACTTTCCCCTCATCCCACTTCCGAGGATAATTGCCAACAATTCTGAGTTCGATAATGCTTCAGCACCTTGCTTATGGAGACGCTCCCTAGGCCTTTCATCAACGGGGAGAGACTGAATGGAATACTCGCTTGCCATTGAGCTACTCCTACATCTCTATGATATATTTCTCTAACTTACTCGCCAAAATCCCAGGTATATCCACCTTAAGTAATACATCATTCTCTTCATAGTCCTGCTCGATGATCTTCCCATTTCTAAGAACTTCACTCACCAGGTGATACTCTGATTGAGGAATTTTTAATTCAACGAGTTTGCGTTTCTTTTGGATTTCTTCAACCATTCTCTCCTGCAATACGGAGAATCCCTCTCTGGTCTTCGCTGATATAGGAATAGTTTTGGGGTATTTTAGACGCACTGGACTAAATTCCGGAGTTTTCTCCAAAAGGTCTATTTTGTTCAATACGGTGATTACAGGTTTTTCTTCAGCCCCCAGTTCTTTAAGAACTTCAAAGGTTGTATCTGCCTGCTCGATAGCCATTGAATGTTGAATGTCAACAACATGAATAAGAATATCGGCTTCCAAAGCCTCTTCAAGAGTGCTTTTGAAAGCGGCTACCAACAAGTGTGGTAATTTTCTAATAAATCCGACCGTATCAATTAATAAAATCTCTTGGTTATTTTCAAGTGTAAACTTTCGGGTCGTCGTATCTAGCGTAGCAAAGAGTTTATCTTCTACAAACACTCCAGCGTCGGTAAGGGCATTGAGAAGGGTTGACTTCCCGGCATTCGTATAACCAATCAAAGCAAAGACGGGTATTTCAGACTTCTTTCGCCGCCCTCTCTGTGTTTTACGATGAGCGCGTACTTCCTCCAAATCTTTCTGAAGCTTAGTGATCCTCCGTTTTATGATTCGGCGGTCTATTTCGATTTGCTTTTCTCCCTCACCTTTGAGGTAAGCACCGGCTCCTCCACCTCCAGCCGTACCAGCTTGCCTAGAGAGGTGTGTCCACATTTTCTTTAGTCGTGGTGCCTGGTACTTTGCCTGTGCTAGCTCTATTTGGAGACACGCTTCTTTTGTTTGGGCTCTTTGAGCAAAAACCCCTAGAATAATTTCCGCGCGGTCCATCACCGTAATCCCAAATGCTTTTTCAAGGTTCCTTTGCTGCGCTGGACTTATCTCATCGTCAAAAACAACAATATCCACACCATGAGATTTTGCTTTTTCAACCAGTTCCTCGAGCTTTCCTTTTGTTACAAATGTAGCTGCATCATACTTTCGTAGGTAGCATGGCACTTTGCCAAGTACTTCTAGCCCATAGGTCTCGCAAAGTAAATCTAACTCTTCAAGGTGTTCCTGGCATACATGCAGATCTTTTTGGTCCGTATACGCAGAGACCAAATAAGCGGTTTTTTTAGACAGTCCATCGGACATTTTAATAAATTTGTCTTCTTGTTTTTCAATAATCATTATCGACTATTATTCTCCCATAATATCTAATTCGAGCCCGTCATAAGCCACCCTTACATCTGGTGGTAAGTAAGCATTCGCATGTTCATGTTGCAGCTCATGAGCGATATGTGTGAGCCATGTTTTTTTTGCTCCGACTTGATGAGCGAATTCGACGGCTTCATCTACCGTCAAATGAATGTGTGAAGGTGTAAATCTTAGAGCACTAACAACCAAAAAATCCACACCATCTAGGTCTTCGTATATCGATTCCGGATAGTCATGGATATCGGTTACATAAGCAAAATTTCCCAAACGGAAACCATTCACTTTCATTTTTACCTGTTCATAAGTGAAGTATCGAAATTTAATTCCTTCGAAAACAACCTCACCTCGATCTTCCTTCAGTTCTACTAGTTCTATTTTCGGTACAAGTACACTTTTTTTACGAAACCTGAAAATGTAGTCAAAGCGTTTGATTAGATCATCACTGGTATCCTTGGAAACGAGACAAGGGATGGCCTCCCCTGTTCTCATATAGAAGACCCTTAATTCATCAATACTAGAAGTGTGATCATAGTGAGCATGAGTGATAATAACTCCATCTAGATTATCAACCTCATATTTCAAAGCTTGTTGCCTGAAATCCGGTCCACAATCTAAGAGTATCGTTTTCCCATTCATGGATATCAGTCCGGCGGATCTCAAACGCTTGTCTTTCGGATGGGACGATCGACATACATTACAGTGACAACCTATAACAGGAACTCCCATGGAACCACCGGTACCTAAAAAACGAAATGTACCCTTCACAACTTATCCTACTTCAATTTTGTCGATATTATAAACAATAGCTCTTTACTTGAGAATGCTTAAGGCATTCTTATAGACATCTTTGTGAAAAAAATAAGCCCAATTTTTCTGACTAGACTCTTCATGGAGCTCTACTCGATAGTAGTTTCCCTGATAAGCTAGCGTGACTTCTTGAAATGTCTTTGTTATATTCGAGTTTTTATCGTCTGGACGAACAATAATTTCTAATATGGCGGGGTAGCCAGAAAGAAACCGATCAGTTATTGTGGGGCCAACTTCTTCTACACTTACATCCCCAACAATCGAATCAAAGAATTTTTCATATTGGGTGCGATCAACCGCTACTTTTTTCCAGCGTCCCTCATCAGGATGAAAGTAGGTGAAGTTGATTGAATCAAAAACAAAATTTCCTCTGCTCCCAGTTTGCGGGTTCACATCTTGATACTTTAATTCATCGATCATCTTTGGCGAAAGAAGTGTATATTTTAGATCATAGAGTCCGGATGGGCCATAAAAATAAACGAGCCCTATAGCCACCAGCAAAGCAAAAGCCCCTCCACCAAAAATGACTGTGAGGAAAGCTGAAATCTCTTTTTTCTTCGATTGCCTCTGTTGATTCACGTGATCGCTCCTTGAAATACAGACAGATTCATGATAAAATGGTAACACTAACAAAGATATCGTTTTAAATACATGAGAAATAAAAAAATTGCTGTGGTGGGAGCGGGATTTGCTGGCATGGCAACGGCTTGGCATTTAAGTAAAGATTACGAAATCACCATTTTTAGCTCTCCAAATGAAATTCAAAGTGCATCCACAGTTTCTGCCGGACTACTACACCCTTATGGTGGAGCAAAAGCTAAAAATAATTGGCGCGGTAAAGAAGGGGTTCAATCAACACTTAAGCTACTTCGTGTTGCCTCTGAAATGATTGGTCAAAAAGTCTATGATGATAGTGGAATCATCCGCATCCCCTCTAATCCTGAGCAAGAAGAGTATTTCAAGAATTGTGCCGAAATCAATTCAGATGTTCGTTGGCTTTCTAAACATCAATGCCAAGATATGGTTCCCGGAGTCGTTCATAAACCTGCGATATTCATCGAATCTGGCATCACTGTTTATCCTGCTCGCTACATCGAAGGGTTGATACTTGCTTTGGAAAGTAGGGGTGTTACTTTTGTGACGTCGACAATCTCTAGTGTCGAAAATATAAAAGGGTATGATTATACGATCTTTTGCATTGGTGCAGGCGTTTTTCAACTAAATAGTTTACCGGAACTGAAACTACGCCCCCTGAAAGGGCAAATTTTGCAGCTGCCCTGGCCTGAAGATATAGAACCACTGCCTTATAGTCTCAACTCAAAAATTTATATGGTCATGAGTGAAGACAAGAAAAGTTGCTACGTTGGCTCTACCTTTGAAAGAAACTTCGAAACAGAAGATGTCGACCTCGATACAGCATGCACATACATCCTTCCAAAACTCTACTCTCTTTATCCTCTTCTGGAAGGTATGAAGCCTATCGACTGTAAATCAGGAATCCGCGTCGCGACACCGAACCACCTTCCACTTGTTCAACAGATTAATGAGAAGGTTTGGATTTTTACCGGACTAGGCTCAAAGGGGTTGCTATATCACTCCCTCATTGCAGAGAGTATTCGCGAGGAGATTGCAAAAATTGGTATGTGTAATCGTTAGGCTCTTCTCCCTCTTTTACAAGAAGATCTATAATCTCGCTGTTTCTAACAAGTGCAGCTAAGTTAATCGTAGAACGAAGGGAAATAGGTATGTGTATACGTACATCATTTTTGAACAGAGCCTCCCACTCATACCTTTGAGAAAAGTGAAAAGGTACGGCACCTGCAATAATCAACTCTTCTATCATTTCTTTATTTGGAGTATATAAACTCTCTAAGTTGACTACTCCTCTAGACAAATATCTAACAAGTGTAACGGAAGAAACTATATGACCACTCCTTAGCATCTCAAGAAGTTTTTTATCTGTATAAAATCTAGAATCAATGAATGTGTCAACTTCTTCAGACATATGCACCCAACAGAACAATTTTTAAATTTTGTGAAAAGATTTAGATATCGATGAGTTCGCATTTTATTTCAATATTTTATTTACAAATTTTTCATACACAGTCAAATTCATAGGCTGGAATTTTTCTTGATAGCAGACTTTCAATCATGAATAAAGGTTATGTGTTAGACTTCTTTTGTAAACAACCTTTTTTGTCTGCGTATATCCGCTTCACGATATCGCCGAATTTCATCTTTACTTTCTGGGATGACTGGTGCAATTTTTATAGGTTTTCCATCTGTACCAATTGCAACAAAAGTAAAAAAAGCTGTTAGAATATGTTTTTTTTCTCCATTTAATGGATTTTCTGCTTCCACTCTGATCCCGATTTCCATTGAAGTTGTCCATGTTCTATTAACAGAAGCTCTGTAAATTAGAAGGTGCCCTTTTTCCGCAGGAGCACGAAAACGAACATGATCAGCAGCTAAAGTGACAACTTCTCGTCGGGAATGCCTTTTCGCAACAATCGCACAAATTCTATCGCAAGATTCAAGTACTCTCCCTCCAAAAAGTGAACCACTGGGATTTAAATCGTTCGGAAATACAATTTCCACATTTTCATTTAAAGCAGTGGAACTAACACTTTTACCTTCTAGATCAGCCACAGTATTCACCTTCCAAGCTTTATATTCTATACAGAACGTTTTTCAGAGAGTTTACTCATAACTAGTACGTGAGATTCGGCAGAAAAATTAAAGAAAAATACGATGGCTGGAGACAAACATGCGACAAACGGCACCATCATAAAGACCCACCTCATTGTTGAAAACAAAGGCTTTGAAACCACGACAAGAGAAGGGTCTGACATTAAACCAGCGATCAGAAGAATACCCAGAAAGGCCGCAATCGGTAGCACAGCAATAATGGCTAGCAAGATGCTCCCAAAAACATCATACTGAAATTTTTT
>JBCDHL010000125.1:0-6355 GCA_038750095.1 Chlamydiota bacterium | reverse complement strand
TCTTGTGTATGGTCGGTTCTTATTTTCGCAAATTTCATTAATAGGAGTTAAAATGATATTCTCAACACGAATGCTGGGACCAGTATATACAGATAGAGTTTTCGTTAGTGCATTGATCTCGACAAATTCAATTGTGAATGAAGTAGCGCATAAGCGTTTAGGAAGCAGTTATATCGACACTCTTGATAATAGTTCGCGAGTTAATCCGGGGATTCGAGTAGTTCCACAACAAGAAGAATGGTTTGTGGAGCGCCTTGGAAAGTTTCATAGAAAGTTGGGGCCAGGTCTACATTTCTTGATACCTTTTGTGGATCAAATCGCTTACTCTCAATCATTGAAACAGCAGATGTTTGATGTCAACCCACAGATTGCGACGACTGAAGATAACGTCCAAGTAGAAATTGATGGTAGGGTATACGTTCAAGTTGTAGATCCATACAAGGCTTGTTATGGGGCTCACAAACCATTTGGAATGGTTGTTGCTGCGTGCCAAGCAGCAATGCGTGCTGCGGTAGGTGAAATTAGTTTAGATGAAGTCTTAAATAATCGTACTAGGGTGAACGATTCTGTTGTCAAAGCAGTCTTGCCACGCGCTAATGAGTATGGAGTAAGGGTTTTCGCCTACGAGATGTTAGACATCACTGTTGAATCTGCGATCAGATTAGAAATGCAAAGACAATCATCAGCAGAAAGACACAGGCGTGAACAGGAAACTGCTGCCAAAGCTGAGAAAAATGCATTAATTTCTGTTGCTGAGGGAAAACGACGTGAGGCTGAACTGACTTCTGAAGGAAAACGAATTGCACAAATAAATGAAGCTCAAGGGGAAGCTGAGGCTAATCTAAAAAGAGCCGAAGCACAAGCCAAAGCACTTGAGATTATAGGTAAGGCTCTAATAGAAAATCCTGATGCTGCACAATTCGACGTTGCAAAACTTTTTACTGAAAATTGGGGTAACATAGCTAAAACAGGAAACACAATGATTCTTTCAGTCTCTCCCCATGATATACCATCAATGGTTGCCCAAGCTTTTGGAGCCTTCAACCATATCAAGGGAGGAAAAAGTTAATGTGTTTGGAAGTTGGAGGATTTTTCGCTGTTGCAGCAGGTATTTGTAAATATTTCGCAGTAATAGATACGAGAAGAATACAAACAATTCAAGATGCTGGATCTCTCCGTCCGAGCGCATTTGCAAGAGAAGGTGAATGTCTATACAAAGTATGTTCGGGAAAGTTTCATTCGGAAAATCCAATCAAACTTCCATTAATTAACAATCCCGCCCTTATTGGGCGGGTTCGAGTTACGGAGTCAGAAGAGCATACACGAACTGTCTGGAGGTACAATCCAAACCTAAAAATGAATATACCTCATACAGAAACCTATTACACACATAATACACTAGTTGACCGTTTTTATTGGGTTAATGGAAAAGTAACTGTAGGCTCAATCCAACTTGACTTTTCACACGCTCATAAAGCGGCTTGGGAAAATTTTCAGTACAAAAAAAGGTTTTTTAGTCCAAAAGAGGCAAAAAGCCCTCAATTACAAGCTCAGGTCTCTTTTCCTGTACGTAGTGGAGCATTCAATTATAAAGTATCGACAGAGTACTTGCCAAATAAAGTTGATGCAATCGCAATTGGAGAGTTCAAAGAAATTGGACGTGGAACAGGCTGGATTTTTCAAAAACCAACTCATCAATTAGAGTTCAAATTGATCGCGGGTACTTGTGATGACTACCTTAGAAGGCTAAATACGAGGTGTAGAGTAAAAAATATATCAGCCTTTGTTTTTGGAGCGGTGGCCGTGGGTTGTATAGGGCACGAAATCCTTCAGCAATGGGAAAATTCAAAGAACACCACGTAGATCATGATCAGCATATTTAGAGGCTAAACTATGCCGGACTTTCAGTCCTCAATGGAATTATATCATCCAAACCTAGGCCTTCGCTCGGTCGCAAGCTCCCTCGCTTCAACCTAGGCTGCTCCTATACCGGGGCTTTCAGCCCTTAATTTGACACCATTGTGTGGCAATCGTGTTCGTGGTAGAAATCCCGCGTAAGAAAATGTACAAAGTCGAGTTTAAGCGTTGTAACTTCCAGCACTTATTTTTCCACCGGTACCAGCCCAGTCTGTATGGAAGAACTCTCCTCTCGGCTTGTCCACTCTTTCGTATGTATGAGCGCCAAAATAATCGCGTTGAGCTTGTAACAAGTTCGCTGGAAGGCGTCCTGAACGGTAACCGTCGTAAAATGCAAGAGCTGTACTAAAGCATGGTGTCGGAACACCCATCAAGGCTGCTGTCGCCACAACTTTTCTCCAACCCTCTTGACACTTATCAAGCTCTCCACGAAAATAATCATCGAGAAGTAGGTTCTTCAATTGTTTATCATTTGCGAATGCATCTTTTATTTTACCGAGGAATTTACTTCTAATGATACACCCGCCTCTCCACATGAGAGCAACCCCACCATAGTTAAGCTCCCAGCCATACTCAATCGCTGCTTGACGCATGAGCATGAAGCCTTGAGCATAACTGATGATTTTTGATGCATAAAGAGCTTGGCGAATATTATCAATAAACTCTTCTCTATCCCCTTCAAATCTAGGTGTGGGTCCCATCAGCACCGAGCTGGCTTCAACACGCTCTTCTTTTAATGCGGACAAGCATCTTGCAAATACAGCTTCTCCAATCAATGTGACAGGCATACCAAGATCCAGGGAGTTAATGGCTGTCCACTTTCCTGTACCCTTTTGGCCAGCTACATCAAGGATCTTCTCCACCAAAGGAGTTCCATCTTCATCGTTGACATTGAAGATGTGGCTGGTAATTTCAATGAGGTAACTGTCGAGTTCTCCCTGATTCCACTTGGTAAAGACTCTGCCCATTTCTTCAGATGAGGCTCCAATGACGTTTTTCATGAGATTATATGCTTCGCAAATCAACTGCATATCGCCATATTCGATACCATTATGGACCATCTTCACATAGTGTCCAGCACCTTCAGGTCCGACCCAATCGCAACAGGGCTCATCACCTTCAACTTTTGCAGCGATAGACTGAAAGATATTCTTTACGTGTGGCCAAGCATCTGGATCCCCGCCCGGCATAATCGATGGCCCATAGCGTGCGCCAACCTCACCACCAGATATCCCTGTTCCAATGAAGCTGATTCCTTTTGCTTTAAGGTCCCTGACCCTTCTGATGGTATCGGTATACAAGCTATTTCCACCATCAATAATGATGTCACCTTCTTCTAAATGTGGGAGCAACATATCAATGAAGGCGTCGACGGGTTTCCCAGCTTTGACCATCAACATGACCCGACGTGGTCTTTTGAGCTTTGACAAAAACTCCTCTATAGAATGCGCACCAATCACTTCAGACCCTTTAGCGGGTCCATTAAGAAAATCATCGACTTTCGAAACGGTACGATTGAAAACAGCCACTTTGAATCCGTGGTCATTCATATTCATGACCAGATTTTGCCCCATAACGGCAAGGCCTATTAGACCGATATCTGCTTCAGACATGGTATACCCCTCAGGTTAATTCTTACACTTATTCCTCAGAATACACCATGTTTTGGAATTATGAAAGGGAAAGGTCAAAGAGCCCATACCTTGCTCTTTTTTAGCATATTAAATACTCAAAATCAGGTGAGTTTGACCTCGAAAACACCCTCACTATTAGCGCTTCCCCTCATCATGGAATCTGTGTTATAGCGAAGAGACATATTCCCTTGACAATCAACGGCTACAACACCTCCCACCACTTCAACTTGAACCAATTCTTGTGCAATGACTTTTTCAACCGCTTCATCGAGACCTAGGCCAAGATAACGCATTTTTGCCGCAATATCATGCGCCACTCCCCTCTTCATAAACTCCTCTCCGTCACCGGTACATGATACAGCACATAAGGTATCTGCCCATGTACCTGCTCCTATCGTTCCTGTATCCCCAACTCGACCGGGCAGTTGTGTGTAAACACCTCCTGTAGAGGTTGCTGCAGCAAGATCACCATTTAAATCCACAGCAACAGCACCAACCGTTCCATACTTCCCTGATAAATCTGGGTAGTCTTCATAAGGTCTATGCCATGAGCGATCCTGCTCCTCCCCCCTTGCTTTAGCAAGTAGCATCTTATTTAAGGGAGATTCATAATATTCCTGATCAACCATCTCAATATGATGTTCTTGAGCGAACTTTTTTGCCCCCTCCCCAACTAGCAAGACTGCAGGAGACTGAAGAACTTCTCTTGCGAGTAGGATCGGATTTTTCACATGATTAACCGCACCAACAGCACCAGCCTGTCCTGTAGCACCATCCATGATGGATGCATCGAGCTCGATAGAGCCATCGATCGAGTATAATCCTCCCTTCCCAGCGTTAAACCACTCACAATCCTCAAGGATAACAACCGCGGACTGAGTTGCATCGAGAGCAGAACCCCCGCTCTCTAAAATAGATTTTCCTTTTCTCAATGCCTCTTCGATAGGCTTTATAAACTCTTTTTTTAAAGATTCGGTCCACCACTCTTTATTTTTTTCGATGTTTAAGTTAGCTGCTCCCCCATGAATTGCCAACGCCCATTTATTTGCTTGTGTCATCTTTGCCTCGTGGAATATTTGCAATAAAGAATCAGTTCAATTAGTATTAGTGATCCCACATGTTCACGTAGCTCAGCTGGATAGAGCAATTGCCTCCTAAGCAATAGGTCGCGCGTTCGAATCGCGCCGTGAACATTCTCTCGACTTTATACATTTTCTGAACTCATCTACAGAGAGAGGCCTCCTCCAGCTAAATAAATTTCTCAGGAAGAGTAAAATCATACCCATCCTTCAAAATTTATTACGCTGGGCTTTGCCTCTCTCAGTATCTTCGTCCAGAAAATGTACAAAATCGAGATTCATCTATTTATTCGGATGCAGATAATTTTTTACCCCTTGCGCAATTCCCCACGCAATCTTTTTCATGTAGCTAGCGTTTTTAATCTTGCTCATTTCATCTTCGTTCGTCATGAATCCTCCTTCAATGAGGATGGCAGGCATTTTGGTCTCTCTAATAACAGCAAAATTCCCATGTTTGACACCTCGAGATTTTGCACTTGTTTCACTAATCACATCGTCAAGGATAGAGGTTGCTAGAGTTTTAGAGTCCTTTGTGCGCTTTTCATCTTTATCAGATTTATAATAGTAGACTTCGATACCATTGGCGCTACGATTCTCAGCAGCGTTATAGTGAACACTGACAAAAAGGTGTGTGTCTTTCTCATTAGCCATTTCAGCACGTTTACTTAGAGAGATAAAAGTATCATCTTCACGTGTCATGTAGGTACGATACCCATACCCCTGTAAGTAAGTGTTGAGCATCTTTGCTGTTGTCAGAGTCAGATGTTTTTCTAAAAATTTTGGTTGGTTGAGCGACTGTGTTCCATCATCCTTTCCACCATGTCCTGCATCGATAACAATCAATAAATTGGTATCGCCCTTAGGAATAGTCGGTGCTAATGCCACTTTTTCCTTTTCTACATGAGGGCCGTGTTTAGGGATATATATCCGTTCATGGTGGATAGATTTAGAACATCCAGTCAGCAGCAGCATAGTCATGCCGAAAAGAAACAATCGCATACAAATTTTCATCATCATCCACTCACCATTATAGGACAGTAAAATAATGATGATCCTACGATACAATTTTTCTTTCAAGAGTGAATTGCGGAATTAGTTTGTCCACACCCAGCTGGCTTCACGCTCTATACCAGAAATCAGGAGAGGATCGATGGATACAGATGATTCATTGTAACCGACATACACCTTTCTTCCGTATTTAAATTTACTAAATTCCTTACTGATTGTCCAAACAGACCCATCACTTATAGTAACATAGCTTTGATATGAACAGGGGACTTCTCGGTGTCCAACAACATAGATGTTTCCATTTGAGTCTGTTCTGATTATAGGAACAGTATAAGAATCGGTCGCTACAGGTTTTGTGGCATCGATAACAACAAGTGGTTGATCACCGTAATCAACCAACATCACTTTGATATATTCGCCGTTGTTGTGGTTATAAAGATGGAACTTATGCTCCCTTTTAAACCAGTAAAATGAAGTACGAACTTCCACATGAATCCTATCACCAACGTTCCAGCCTTGGAATTTTTCAGGTTGATCGGGGTGAACTTTCCATTGTGAACCATCACTAAGAACAGCAACATAATCTCCGCGAAAATCACCATGGCTATCTCCTTGAAAGATGTAAGCACCTAAAAGTTCGGTTTGTTCGGAAAAAGCTTCCTGTAAATAATTTCCTTGATAAGAAGAGGCATTAAGAGTGCAAACTGTAGATAAGAG
>JBCDHL010000124.1:0-6358 GCA_038750095.1 Chlamydiota bacterium | reverse complement strand
TGGAAAATAAAAATAACTTAATGAAAGAGCTTAATTTGAATCTCGTGTATTTCAAAGAAAGAAACAAGATGATTGAATATTATAAGGATTTTGAGAAGGAATTAAGTGATTTAATAGGAACTAAGGATGATCAGCTTACAGACGCTTTTGATAAGGTTCAAAAGAAGTTTGAGAACAAAAAGAAAGAAAAAGAAAGTGTTTTGATTCTGGAAGATGATGTACGTTTTACAACCCATTTGCATAGTGAGTATTATTTAGAAAAAGCAATGAAAGAACTCGAAGATAAAGATAAAAATTGGGGAATGTTATTTCTAGGACACTTTGATTATGCTCCTTGGAGTAGTGAGGATATTTCTGATCACCTTGTTCGACCTTCGGAACCTGTTGACCTTCACGGCTATGTTGTGCATCAAAGGTTTTACAAGGAGTTGATTGGTTTAATGGAAGACGAGCTTAAAGTATCTGATAGAGAACGAGTTCCCGTAGACGTAGTTATTCGGGATTATGTGAAGGGTGCAAATAATGTCTATGCAACAAAAAAACACCTTGCTGTACAAAAAGCTTCATCAAATAGTGATATTCTTGGGTATGATGTCAATTGGATAAAGTATGACCAAAAAGGCATTGATGGTCCTGTGAAAAACGTGTCCGCCATAAAAGTATAGTAACTGGCACGCAAAATAAGGGACAAAAAGGACAAAACGTTTATGCAAATTTATAGTGGTCCCATTTGTCTAGACAATTGGGACCACTATACTCAGAGTGTTGGATCATGTCTCTTTCGAGACAGATCACTCCAATGTTATTTATTAGAAAAAATGTGGAGTGTGGCTTTGCCGCAGGACTTGGTGCGATCAAACTTTAGGTGGTTGAGTGGTTCGGTATTTAGTTTGCATCCCTCTTCGATAAATAGTATCCCATTATTGTGAAGTAAGCTGTGTTCATCGATGAGGTGTAGGACGAGTTCACTCAGCAGATGGATTTTACCCTTATAGTTGGTGTTTGTTTCGTAAGGGGGGTCTACGTAAATAATATCAAATGTTCTCTTTTGTTTTGCACAACGCTCCAGGTATTCTATAACGTCACCTTTGATGATTGTCGCATCAGAATCGATTCCTAATTTTTCTGCATTGCTTTTGATACACTGGATACTTTGGAAGCTGTTGTCGACAAATGTCGTAGAGCTTGCTCCACGACTGATGGCTTCGAATCCAGTGAGTCCAGATCCGGAGAAAAGGTCGAGAAATGTACAACCTGCAATCTTGTTCTGTAGCATGTTGAATACGGTTTCACGCATGCGACTTGGTGTTGGACGTGTGTTCAATCCTTTGGGGGCTTTCAGGTTTGTTCCCTTAAATTTACCGGCAATAATTCTCATCAATCTTTCTCATAGTCAGTACCAATGGATAGATTATACGGATGAAGTAATTGTTTGGCTTGATGTAAATGCTTTTCATTACCGTCATTCAGATATTTTTTGCAGAGATCGTATGCGCTTTGTATTGCCCATGCTTTTTCTAGATTATGAGGGTTCACTTTTCGTTCATTTCGGAGGCTGATGAGTTGCTTGATATTAATCCGTTTGTCATAGTAATGGCCTTGAAAAAAAAGGTAGAAGTCGTCGAGAGAATTGGTGTACCCATGTAGGGTAAGAGAATTTTTATCGTAAAGGTTAGGTAGGTGTTCCTTGTTGGGGTAGGTGCGGATGGTTGTTGTTTCATTTTTTGGAATGACGTTAGGGACTATATTTTTTCCTATGGGTGTCTGGATTTGTTTCATCAGTTTACTAAGGGTTGGTTGAATTTCCTGATGATTTTTTGCGATATGTAAATTTCCCTTATTAAACACGCTCATGATATCTAGCATGGGGTAGTTGTTTTTTTGTCCGGAGGCAACTGTGTACAAAGCAACTTTTCCATTATTTTCTTCTGTCCATTCACGAATTGTCTCCCATTGTCCAATGGGATTGAGAGTCGTGTCTCCGTCTGAGAGGAGAATGGCAGTGTTTATTTCATTTTCAGCAACAGCTTTCGGAATGATCTCATTGAGGGGGGAGGTGACGTCTGTGGCTGTAAGCATACTCCCATGTTGCTCTTGGTTAAGAAATCTATCGGCACGTTCTACGTTATCGGCTGTACGAGGTATAGGCTGATTTGCAAGTTTTGTGACGTTTTGATCGAAGACGATGATATTGAAATTATCTTCTGGTGAAAGTGCACGTATCGCATCAGAAACGGCTTGCTTTGTTAATTTAAAGCGCTCTTTTTCAATAGAGTAGGAACGGTCGATCAAAAAAGTAATATTTTGTTTGATTCGACGAAATGGGATATCTTGCTTGGGGTTGAGTTCGATTTTAAACAGGTACCCTTTTCCTTGACTTAGTGGCGCAACCTCCACGTTCACATGAAAGTCTTCACTACTGGCGATATGGCCAATAGTTGCTTGACGATCGCTTACAGATGGGACGTACCAGGGATCTGAGGTAGTGGATGATTTTATTTGGGTACTTGCTAAAGAATTTTTAATTTCTTCGCGTGTGACATAAGCGATGAGCTCCTTATCATGATCATGAGTGTCGAGAAGGATTCCTGCTTCATTGTTTGCTTCTAGGTCTGTTCTTCCCCCTTCTAGTAGTCCTGAACGGTCTTGTAAAAAGTTACCTTCATCAAAAGAGGCCTCTTCAATTCCTAATTGAATTGCCGGCAGTTCTGTGTAGTAGCTGATGGTGTCATCTATGACCATTCCGTGCTGGCTTTCTGTTGCCTGTATGATATCTCTAGCAAGGCGTTCTTCGTCAGTGTGAATAAGTTGTGTCAATTCGTTTGGCAGTGAAAGTTCTGATGATGACTCTCTTAAAGACTCCAAAATATCGGTTTGTTCCAATCCGGCGAGTTGATCGTTGACTATAGCCTCACTAAATTTCGATGTTGATGATTCTGATAGGTTCATATGATCATCGAATGGATTTACAGTGAACTCCGCTTCATTTAAATCAGAAAAGGTGTTTGGTTCGCGGTAGTTGTCGTTATATAGCTTCTTAAAGGCTTCTGCTAGGATAGCGTTTTTCTTCTCTTCATCTTGTGACACGATCTCATGGTGTTCTTGTATCTTATCCCGCGCTGTACGGTTTTCCATCAGACCTAAGTGTTCTGAAGATATACGAGTTATTTTTAAACCGCTCATCCCATAACCAGCCAGAAGGTGAAGTCCTACGGTGAGTAGACTTGCTATGGTGAGTAATTTGCTGTTTATTTTATTCCGTGCTTTCAATCTATTACCTTTATTTGGAGTCTAATTTTTTTATGGCCAGGGATACTTTGTTTTCAAGGTACTCTGTGAGCCCTGTTTTATTTTGCTTAATGGATTCTAAAAATTTTTTTGCAGTTTCATTTTTGATTTTTGTTTTTTTATACGATGAGCTCTCTGTTGCTTCGAGCATCTTGATATAACTATCGATAAAGAGTATGTAGTTGTCGAACAATTTTTTCCTATTCACATTTTGTTCCATAGAAAAGTGGTAATCTCGTGAACTGATATCATCGGTACTCAGGAAGTCTGACTTCATTTCTTTGAGGAGTTTGAGTAGCGTTTTTTCCTGTTCCTGCGTGGGGGCTTGTTTGGATTTAGCGAAACAATACTCGAGGGCAGCTTCTAGGTGTACAGGCTCTGTTTTTAACGATTTCTGAAATTGTATTTTTTTGAGTTTCTCACACTTATCTTCAATTAATGGTTTGTTGTTAGGGTTCGTAGCAATCGCAAGGCGTGCTGTTTGCAATTGTGCTGAAAATTTTACAAAGGGTGAAGTATTTGATTTTCTCAGTATGCTTTCGTATTCTTTCAATGCAGCGACTTGATTACCCTGAGACTCTAGAAACCTTCCTTTTAAATAGGTGCAGAGGGATAGGTCGCTTTGAGAGGAGTCTGAGCTTTGTTTAATCTCTTCGGTAAGATCGAGTGACTGATTTTCTTTTCCCAACCAGATACAACACTTTGCGAGATTAGCTTTTTCTTTGGCCGTCATTCCTACTGATTGATATAGCCTTGCAGCTCTCTCTGCGGTTTCTAGGTCATCGTCAGTAAAGAGATGAGTGTAGGTGTTACCTATTGATCGGTTCTCTAGTTTGGCAGTATAGGAATTGGCAAGCCACTTACGTTTATCTTCAGGTATCTTAGTTTTAGAAAGGGTAAATGCTGTATAGAGATGGTCGCATGCACAATCCAGAAGATCTGTATTTGAGTTTTCTTCGTTGGTGGTGGCATATGCCTTAAATAGTTTGATATGAACGCGAGCCGCTTGCGGCATATCACTCCTCAAATTAAGAGCTCTTTCGAGGTGTGCAATATAGTCTGTTTTGTTACCTCCTAATTCATCGATTGCTTCTGCTAATAAGAGATGTACTTGGTAGTTCTCTTCATGCTCTGGGTACTTATCTAAAAATAATTTTAATGAGTGGTGAGCCTTTTGGTAATCCCCCAATTTCATGAGAGCGATGTTTCTTTGATAATTGATCTGCTGAATTTCTTTTGCATCTGGGTAGAGCTTCAGCATCTGTTCCAAATGTTTCAAGGCTTCGTAGGCCATGTCATTTTTCAACAGGTAGATGCCTCGACTTAGGTGGGCCATAATGACCCCTTCATCATCTGGGAACAAGCGGCTATAATCTTTCGTGAATGCTTCTGCTTGGTTCGGCTCGTTGAGATGATACTTGATGGCCACAAGGTGTAGAAGAGTGTTTTTCTGAGTATCAGAAGAGGGGATACTTGGAAAACCACTGCTCACCAATCCATGTAACTTGGTGAAAGCTTTGTTGTAGTCCTTTTCCTTGAAAAAACTTATTCCTAGATAATAGTCGATGATGGGCAGATGCTCTTTTGTGACTGTTTCTCTTAACACCTCATTCATTGTGATCAGGTCTTCCGTCTTGTTGAGGTCGTACAAAAGTTTTGCCTTCAAGACTGTTCGCTCACTTTGGTTTTTGCTGTTAAAGAGGCTAATTTCTTCTAATCTGTAAAAAGCTTCATCTGGATTGTATTCCATTTGTGATTTTGCTGCCTGATAGAGGTGAGCATCCCGATGCTCTAGGTATACATCAGCAAGGTGAAGGTAGACTTTAGTTGCTTCTCGATGTTTACCTTGGCATCGATAAAGAGTCGCGAGGCCAATGAGAGCTTGTCGATCAAATGGGGTTCCTTTTAATGCAGTGAAGTGTTTGTAGGCGATGCTTTGGTATTGCTTTTTTTGTTCTTCGTCTTTTGTTCTTTCTGCTAACCCGCTCATCGCATCAGCATAACAAAGGGTGTATAGTTGGGATTCTTCATTTTTGGGTATTTCGTCAATTCCAGGGATATGTGGCTGCAGTTCCTTGATGGCAGTATGTTCTCTACCCATTTTTTTCAGGAGATCAATACGAATGATCAATGTTTTTTTTCTATACTCTTCTGACTCGATCGCGTTGAGAGCGCATAATGCATCGAGGTACTCGTATCGGTATTTGTGGCTTTCTGCAACGATTCCTAAAATAGCATCTTTGAAAATGGTTTCAGGGTAACGATGCAAAAATTGTTGGGATTGATGGAGAACAATTGCGGCCTCACGATCGTTCCACAATTCTACAATACGTTTGGCAAACTGTATTTCTGGTTCCGTTGGAGGCGTTAAGGAAAGCAATTGAACAGGAAGAGATGCAACGAAGCTAAACAGGATAAAAGCGAACTTTTTCCTCATTTCCATGATTCAGCACTCCAGGCTATTATGAAGAGACTGTCGATTTCCCTCTTCTTGACTGGTTGGAATTTTGATCACAAACATAATGCATCAGTTTTAGTCCAAGGATTTTCCATTCGCGGTCACTCTTCGTAAGCTGGTACTCAACCGTTAAAGACTCTCCACTTGCCGCGGTAATTACACCTGTATATTGAGCGACCTCTTCGTAAAATTGCATTGCTGAAAGTTTTATTGATTGATTGTCAAAGAGTGGGGCGTATCTGTTTACGAGAGCAGTGAACTCTTCAAGAGAAGTGTTTTCTTGAAATTCATTCGTCGTATATTTGTAGTAGGCTTTTGGGATGTTCTTCTCCCTTAGGGAGAGAACGTGATCGTCGATCGCTTGTAGAAATTTTGATGTGTCAAACGGCATGGTGGCGCAGGCAAAAGCTCTACCATAACACTCTAAATGGCTGGTTGTTAAAATTAAAAAAGTAATAACAAAAAACAATCTTGTTAAATTTTGTGAATAAGTTTTTGTCATAAGATCAACTACCTAAATCAAGTTTACCGTAAGATACTATTAAATCTTATTGTCTACTTCATTGCAATGTAAATGTTCACTAGATTAAATGATTATACTGAATGAAATTG
>JBCDHL010000123.1:0-6400 GCA_038750095.1 Chlamydiota bacterium | reverse complement strand
GTTTGATATAGACTATCGACACTTTCTCTAATTTCATTTTGAGTATGTGGTTACAAACACGATCGGTATAACTACTTCTCAACCTCGACAAAGTGCATATTACTGTATTGTTCGACGTACCCCAAATGATCTTTGATGGGTGTGTTGCGTAAATCATAAAATTGGCTTTGTCAGAACTTAAGTTAGCTATTTCTTTTTGTCAGTATTCTCAAGTTGTCAATTTTTCTTGCTTTTTCATCTCATTTAATACGATAGATTTTATCTGAATTTCAACGTTTTGTGTTTCTTCAGCTCGTCCCTTCAAGTGCTGCCCAAACAACTTTTTCCATCTTACAAGACTCAATTTGGAATTTGGTTGTTTAAAAGATATTTTCAGAGGGAGTTATGCAACACACCCGGTATTATACCGATCGTCATTCATAATTTTGAATCACAAAAGGTATAATTGAAATGAAAAAGCAAAATCACAATAAAATATAGCAGTAAAATGTTATGATGAAAGAAACAAAAATATTCAGAATGAGACCCTCTTTAGCCATACGTTTAATGGATATATAACCAGTACCATATACGATCGCGTTCGGAGCTGTGGCTACCGGTAACATGAATGCACAACTTGAACTAATGGCTGCGGGCATCATTAAAATTTTTGGGTCCAGCCCCATACCGACTCCAGCCCCCAGCAAAATTGGCATGAGTAACGTTGCCGTTGCCGTATTAGAAGTGAACTCCGTCAAGAATGTGACAGAAATACAGATACAGAATATTAGCTGTATTAATGACATCCATGACAATGTTGCTAACATATCAGATATTAACAAAGTCAACCCAGAACTCATAAACGCTTTTGCAATGCATATTCCTGAAGCAAAGAGCAGCAGAACTCCCCAATGAATCTGCTTAGCAGTTTCCCAGTCGAGTAACTTTCCTTTCTCACCACCTCCTTTGTTCGTGAGAAACATGATTAAAACCCCAGCTAGAGCAATAGTGCTATCTCCGACTGTAGTGATATCGAAAGCTGCTGCCCAGTAGGGCCTGGAAACCCATAAAATAATAATGAATAAGAACACAACTAAAACACGTTTTTCTTCAACATGCCAAACTGTTTTATCTGGAAGCTTTATTCTTGCAATAGGTTTCAGATTTCTTGATAACCAGAAGCCAAGAACAGGTATTGCAGTAATGGCAATAGGCAAGCCAACGGACATCCACTGCAAGAAGTCTATCTCCCTTCCCATTGTTTCTGAATAGACACTGAAAAAAATGATATTTGGCGGTGTGCCTACTGGTGTACAAATCCCGCCCAAACTCGAACCATATGCTATACCTAATAACAAGGGTGTCGCAATTTGCTCATCATCTACCGAACCTATAATCACTAAAGCGATCGGTAGCATCATCAGCGTTGTTGCTGTATTAGAGATCCACATACTCAATATTGCTGAAGTGATGATAAATGCAAATAAGAGTCTCCTGCCACTTGTTCCACCTGTGATACTTATTACATAAAGTGCAAATCTTTTGTGAACTCCAGATTTCTGAATCGCCTTTGAAAGCATAAATGCTCCCATAAGTAAGATGATCGCATGGTTACCTAATGCCGAAGCCGCTTCGTTGTAAGTTAAAATGCCTGTAGCGGGAAATAAAACGAAAGGAATCATTGAGGTAACAGGAATCGGATACTCTTCCGTTACCCACAGAATTCCCGTTAAAGTCGTAACCGCAATTGTTATTGCTATCGCATTGGGCTGTCCATAATATGTCAAAACGATCCACAGTAAAAGAGCAATTGCAACGCTTAACGAGGTAATATTCATAGATGTCGATTCCTTCGTTTTCGTAAATTTTTTTATTTGCTAAAATATACCCAAACAAGTTGAAGATTTATACCGATCATGATTCAAAATTTGGAATTTTGGTACTGCCGAAAACCCACACCTTCAACTTGTTTGGGTATAACAAAAAGACCGTTATAAATTCCAATGATGAAATTAATCAAAACAATCGTAACAGCATTGATCATCTTCTCTATTCCTTTATTTGGTCAGCAGCCTGAAGATATAAATAGCCCACCCCCACAAAATGCAACTGAAGAAGAGGATGTTGGAAACGAGACGGCCAACCAAGGAAAAGGTGTTGAAAACCCTATCCATAACCTAACTCCAAAATCATCAACAGAAGATGATATTCTCGCAGACTCGCTTAAAGACATTCCGAATATCATTGATTTTACATACACCGAAAAAGAAGGGCTACTTCCGATCCACCCACTGAAATATCTTCGCAAAGCTTGGACACCGATTTACCTGTTTTATCGTGACGAACTCAATGTCGATCTCGCCGTTGCCTACACCACACTCTACCAGAGAGCCACGACAGGCATCGGATATGAAGAAGCTGCTGGTGATGACTTCGACTTCTACGGGTTGTGGACAATTTGTGATAAAGAGAAAACCTTGCATCCCTCATCAGTAGGATTTGCTTTTGAGGGGCGAAACGAATGGACAACCATCCCCCCGCGTTTACTTGGAGCAAATATTGGTTCTTTATGGGGAACGGTTAACACATTTTCTCTGGAAGAATACAGTCTGATCCAACTATGGTGGGAGTATCACATTATACGAAAAAAATTCGGTTTCCGAGTAGGTAAACTCGACCAGACAGACTATTTTAATCTCTATACGTTTATCAGCAGTAACTTCAGTTTTTTAAACGAGGGCCTTACCACCGATTTAACGATAGCCTTTCCCGACAACGGACTCGGAGTTATTTTTGGATACAAGCCAACAAAGGAAACATTTTTCTTTGCAAGTATTGGGGATATGAATGCAGTAAAGACCTCCTGGTGCTTGGACACATTCTTCACTGAACATGAATACTTTAAAGCGTTTGAATTTTCATATAAACCAAAAGTTCCCTGTCAAGGAGAAGGAAACTACAATGTCATGATCTGGCATTCCGACGAGGTAAAGAAAAAACACATACCAGCTAGCCAAGGCTTTGCTGTTAGTCTTGAGCAAGAGTTTCGCACAGGATTCATTCCTTTTTTACGATACGGGCACTCTGATGGAAAAAATACCGGGATAACCGACTCCTTAGCCACTGGCTTTGGAGTCATTTCACCTTTTCGTCGAAAGGATGATGAGTTTAGTTTTGGAATTATTTGGGCAAAACCGAGACAAAATGGCCTCTCGGACCAAATGATGTGTGAGTCATATTATAGGCTTCAGCTCACCCAGCATACACAGATCACACCGGACGTTGAAGTCGTATTCAATCCATCATATAACCCCGATCACAGTATGATCGGAGTTTTCAGCATACGTTTCAGAGTAAGCCTTTAAAGACCTGTAAGCACCTCCTTAAGAGCGCTATAGCTTGCAGGCAGAGATGTCGCTACTTTTTGCTTATTCAAACATTTCTGTAATCGTCCTGGGACTTCTACCGCTTTACCGGTAGCTTGTTCGACGCAATCTTTGAATTTCGCTGGGTGAGCAGTCTCTAAAAACACACCCTGGCATTTTTCTGGGTATTGTTTTAAAGCTAGATATCCCACAGCACCATGTGGGTCCATCACATAACCTGTACGTTTTTCAACGTCTCTTATTATATCAAGGGTTCGATCATCGTTGAAACTCGCTCCTAAAACATCACCCTTAATTCTTGAGATATCCGCGCCATACAAATCCAGCAGCCTAACAAAATTACTCGGATCACCAACGTCCATCGCATTTGAAAGTGTGTGGATTGATGGCTTTGGCTCGAATACACCACTCTCCAAATATTTTGGAACGATATCATTGACATTCGTTGCTGCGATAAATTTGTGAACAGGTAGTCCCATTCGTTTTGCCAACAGGCCGCCAGTTAGATTTCCAAAATTTCCTGAGGGAACCGAGATTACGGTCGGAAGGTCGGTTTTAGGGAGGTTACCGTAAGCGTAAAAATAGTAAAACGACTGAGGAATGAGACGTGCTATATTGATGGAGTTCGCACTCGTCATATGAAGCCTAGAACGCAACTCTTCATCCTGAAATGCTGTTTTAACAAGGCTTTGACAATCATCGAATACCCCTTCAATCTCGAGAGCATGAATATTTCCACCCATTGTAGTGATTTGTTTTTCCTGTATTTCGCTAATTTTTCCTTTGGGATACAGAACCCAAACCTGTATTCCAGGAACTTGGTAAAACCCTTGAGCAACTGCACTACCGGTATCTCCTGACGTCGCTACAAGTATGTGTAAGGGCTCTTGTTGTTCATTCAGAAAATATCCAAAAAGCCTCGCCATGAACCTAGCGCCAAAATCTTTGAATGAGAGTGTTGGTCCATGATAGGTCTCTAAAGAATAGATATTCTCTTCCACGTTTACCAGCGGCACATCAAAAGGAAAGCTATCTCTGACAATATTCCTAATTACCTCATCAGGAAGCGCCCCTTCAAGAAGGTGACAGGCGACAGTCTCGGCAATCTCAACAAACCTCAGATCTCCCAATCGATCGATGAAAGATTTAGATAATGTTGGAACCTTGTTGGGTAAGTACAACCCACCTTCAGGAGCTAACCCTGAAAACATTGCCTCTTTTAAAGAAACACTTAATGAATGATCCAGTGTACTATAAAATTTCATCTATGGACTCCTCGATGACAGAAACGCCACCCTTATTCACCTGTGTTAAATAAAAATCAGCATCAAAATGTGTTAATTTATCCTTGGTATATTTGGCCTCTTCTTCATTCGAAAACAAGGCAAATAGAGAAGGGCCGGAACCCGATATACAACATCCTATTGCCCCATTTGAGTTCAATAGATCTTTCATTTCATCATAACGAGGAATCCACCTCGATCTTTTGGGTTCTGCAATCACATCAACAAGACAACGTTTGATAAGATCGACGTCGTTATTCATGAGACCGACTAAAAGTCCTGATAGATTCCCCGTTTGCACAACATGCTGTTCAAGGGATATTTCATAACCCAAAGCTAGCCTTGCTTCTTCGGTCATCACCTCGACATGAGGTTTAATTAATAAGCACGTAAGCGATAAATCTGTGGGGATTCGAATGACATCCAATGGATCATAACTCCTCACCGCAACAAAACCACCGATTAAAGCAGGAGCAACATTATCAGCATGTGCAGAACCGCAGGCAACGCGTTCTCCTTCCATTGCATAGCGAACTAACTCCCTCCTACTTAATGGATTTCCAAGTAAGATATTGGCTGCAAATACCCCTCCTGCAGCACTGGCAGCACTAGAGCCAAGACCACTTCCTAAAGGCATTTGCTTGTGTAATTCAATTTCAACACCCTGCTCGAACACTTGATCTTGTAAAAGTTTTATCACTCCCACAGTAGCAGCATTCCTTTCTGGATTGCTTGTCAGAACTCCATCATCTCCTGTCATATTCACAATACGAACACCTGGCTCGTCAGAAAGTGTCGCTTTAACCACATCACCAGGCTCTCCTACAGCAAACCCTAGAACATCGAACCCGCAGGCAATGTTAGCAACCGTAGCTGGAGCAAATACTTTTACACTCTTTTTACTCATTGCAGATACCCCTTTCTGCTCAGAAGTTCAGCATTGAGAATTGCTCCTCCTGCAGCTCCACGTATGGTGTTATGTGAAAGGACAACAAACTTCCAGGCGCCATCACTACACCGCCTTAAACGCCCGACTGATGTTGTCATCCCACATCCAAGATCTCGGTGTTTTCTAGGCTGCGGATAGGCCTCTTCATCAAAATAAACAATTGGTCTTTCAGGTGCAGAAGGAAGCTTCAATTCTTGAGGAACAGATCTGTATGAACGCCATGATTCTATAATTTCTTCTTTTGATGGGTTACCTTCTAATTCCACAGTAACACATTCAGTATGACCATCAATCACGCCAACACGGTTACAGTGTGCTCTAATTACCATCTCAACAAAGTCAATAGCCCCATTCTTTAATCTGCCGAGTATTTTTTTTGGCTCCGTCTCTATTTTCTCTTCTTCATCAGAAATGTATGGGATCACGTTGTCGATCACTTCCATGGAAGGAACACCCGGATATCCTGCGCCGGATAGAGCCTGCATTGTCATCACATCGACCTTTTTTATCTTCCATCTATCCAAAATAGGTTTCAGAGCCATTACAAGCCCTACAACTGAACAGTTGGGGTTGGTTACAATAGCCCCCCTATTCGTGTAGACTTGGTGTTTAATAAGGTCAACGTGATCGGGGTTGACATCAGGAATTAACAAGGGGACATTGAGAGACATCCTGTGATTCTTAGAGTTCGAAATAATAGTAATTCCTGCATTTGCAAATGTATGTTCTATATCACCCGCTACTGACGAGTCGAGGCCCGAAAAAGCGATCTTATATGCTTGAGAAGGTTCACAAGATTGCAC
>JBCDHL010000122.1:0-6429 GCA_038750095.1 Chlamydiota bacterium | reverse complement strand
GGGCCTGTCCAAGTGCCTTACCTTGTGCATCGATACGTAACAGTCCTGTACCACCCTCTTGCAATATACCGATTAATACGAAATTAATGGCCCATAGGTTAGGCAGGGGATATCGTAGGACTTTTTTGACACCAAGGGATGCAAAGTAATCAGCGACCTTTTCTTCTGTGAGGTTGGCAAGGAGGAGGTCATAGTCTTTTTGTTTGTATGCGATCACTCCGATGTTGGCGTTTCCTCCTTTATCACCACTTCTCGCATAGGCAATGTCGTAAAGTTTAATGTTCTCTGTTGTCATGATTTCACCTCTAGAAGTGTGACGGTAGGTTGCACTTTTTCTGGGTCTATGAGGGTTGGCCAGTAGGAGTAGACTGGGCGAACTTTAGGCCGACCTGATGAGTAGCCAGTGATTCCTTGTGGTCCGCTAGTAACTAGAGGTGCGATCTCTTTGGCAAGCTGCTGTAGTGAATCTTTGTGATGGTCGCGTGCAGCAATGCGAAGAACTGTTTCGTTGGTGTCATACGTTTGCAGTCCTGGAACAACGTCACCGGTTCCTAGGCATTCGACAAGGTATTCATTGGGCTCCATTTCAAGAGCTTTTAGGCGCTGGAGAAGGATTTCTCCACACTTTCGACCTTTTTCCCTACAGTCTCTTCCGTACAATGTGATCATTCCTTCGATTCTGTAACCGTCCTGGTATGTAGCACTGACTTTTAGTTTTTCCGGTGGTGGTTTGCCTTTGGCTCCAACGATTTTCACACGGTCTTTTCCAATTTCCTCTACTTGTAAGGAGAGGAATGAGGCGGTGACATCTGGGCTGAGATAGTTGTCGGGGTCGCCAATTTCGTAGAGCAGTTGTTCTTTAACGGTTTCTATATTCACATTACCGTCGGTTCCAGGGGGCTTAGTAACGACCATTGAGCCGTCTCCGTATACTTCAATAACAGGGTAGCCAGGGTGCGTCATCGATTCTATTGACTGCCAGTTGGTGGAAAATCCACCGGTGACCTGTGTGCCGCATTCGATCAGATGTCCTGCGATAGTTGCACTGGCGATGCTATTATAGTCATTCCAAGACCAGTTAAAGTGTGAGATACAAGGTGCAGCTGTTAAGCAGGGGTCAGCGACACGCCCTGTAATGATAATATCAGCTCCTTGTTGAAGAGCTTCGACAATGGATTTGGAACCGATATAGACGTTTGCGGTAGCAATATCTTTTTGTACTGCTTCAATACCTTTGCCTGTGTCGATATTCTGGAAGTCGCTTGGAGAGCTATGTTTTAATTCATGAGCCACATCGTCACCAGTGATGACGGCAATTTTTAGTGGGCTACACCTGAGCTTTGTTAGGAGTTTTTGGCAAGCAACACCGCAGCCTTCGGGGTTGAGTCCTCCGGCGTTAGTAATTAGGGTCAGTTTACGTCCTGACTGCCATTGTGGTGCTAGGGATTTGACGACATCTAAAAAATCTTTTGTATAGCCTGCATTCGGATCTTTCTGCTTCTGGACAGCCAAGATTGACATGGAGACTTCTGCGAGGTAGTCCATTGTCAGAATATCCAAATCTTGTTGCTGTTGTACGAGAGCAGCAGCAGCGGTGTTGCGATCGCCCCAAAAAGCTTGTGCGTTGCCTATTTTTAACGGGTTTTTCATATAAGACATCCTGAAGTGTTCATACTTGGATGACTCCAGTGTGGAATGTTTTTTCGCTCATTGGCGATCTCAATACTACCTCTATTGTGGTCGTTAAAACCTCGCGTGTTGTATGTGGAGCGATGATGCTATCGATCCATCCTCTTGCAGCACCATAACGGATATCCATCTGTTCGAGGTAGCGTTTTTGTATTCTCATTTGCATTTGGCGAGCTTCTTCTTCGTTCAGAGGGTGACCATCACGCTCTGCTTTTCGTTGTTCGACATCGAAAAGGGTGTTGGCAGCTTGATCAGCACCCATGACAGCATATTTAGCATTGGGCCAAGCAAAAATAAAGTTCGGGTCGTAAGCTTTTCCACAAAGCGCATAGTTTCCTGCTCCGAATGAGTTGCCAATGACGACTGTAATTTTTGGGACAACTGAGTTGCTGACTGCATTTACAAGCTTGGCACCGCTGCGAATGATCCCTGACTGTTCAGCCTCTTTTCCGACCATAAAACCAAATACATCTTGGATGAAAATGATGGGAAGGCGCGATTGGTTACAGTCCATGATGAATCGTGCAGCCTTATCAGCACTTTCGGCGTAGAGGACACCACCAATTTCTACTTCACCATGTCCAGTGATACCATGTTTTCTTTGGTTGGCGACAATCCCTAAGGGTATCCCGTTGATTTTAGCGTAGGCGGTGACAATCGTTGGTCCGTACTCAGCCTTGTACTCTTGCATAGAGCCTCTGTCGACGATACATGTTAGAACGTCATGAACATCATACTCTTTCTTTCCGTCGCCACTGACGATATCGTAAAGTTTGTGAGGATAGTGTTCGACTTCGTAGGAAGCATGGCTGTCTTTTCTGGGGGAGTCTTCGGGTAGCATGTCGACAAGAGAACGGATCCTCATAAGGCAGGATTTATCATCTTTTTCAAGAAAGTCGACAGTACCGCTGATTTCTGCGTGCATACGTGCACCACCAAGATCCTCAGGGTCGACAACCTGCCCAATCGCGGCTTTGACGAGAGCTGGTCCAGCGAGATAAAGTCCACTTCCCTCGGTCATGAGGAGTTTGTCGCAAAGGACCGGTAGATATCCGCCTCCGGCGATGCAATTACCCATGATCGCAGCGATTTGTGGAACTCCATTTGCCGAAATAATGGCATTATTACGAAAGATGCGACCAAAATCATCCTCATCGGGGAATATTTCATCCTGTAGGGGAAGATAGACACCCGAGGAGTCAACGAGATAGATAATAGGAAGGCGGCACTCAAAGGCTATTTTCTGTGCACGTAGCACCTTTTTCACTGATTGAGGAAACATTGCTCCAGCTTTTACTGTCGCGTCATTGACGATGACCATACATGTACGACCACATATGTCGCCGATACCTGTGATAACACCAGCGGCGGGGATATCGCCAATTTCTGGGTACATTTGGAAACCCGCCCAGATCCCCAATTCAAAAAATCCATCTGCATTGTCGATGAGGAGTTCGAGTCTTTCTCGAGCTGTTAATCTTCCCAGCCGTTGCTGTCTTTCCTTACCTTTTTTTCCCCCTCCCTGCCTCAGGAATGACTCATCACTCTCCAGTTTTTCTGTGAGATTAAGAAGTGATGAAGCTGTTTTCGTAATAGGAGTTTCACTATTTTCTGTCATAACTATTTATAAACCTGTGATTTGATCGGATAATGCTTCGACTTCTTGATCGGAATTATTATAGATTTCTCGGTGGTTCAGGTCCATTAGGTCGAACGCACGTTTGCAATAGTGCTTTCCGATTGCTAAATCGTTACCGAGATGGTGTTCTGTTTGTCCTGCATCTTTGAGTTCTGTATCCAGTTTGCTAAGGACTGCTGCTGTTGTATAGAGAGCAATTGCACAGTTGGCGATACGGTTGAGTTGTAGCTGTTGTTCGATGATACCTTCTTTGTGTTTTCCTAAGAGTTTGATGATATCGATGCTAAAGCGGCGTAATTTTTTTAGGAAGAGTTGTTTTTCCTCTTGTAAGGCAGCTGATTCTAATTCCATTACCGGTAGTCGCATACGACCTGAGAACTCACTTAGACCACTCCAAATACCATTAAAATTTTCGAAGGGTTTCGATAGGTTGTCTGCAAATTCTTTAAGCTCCATTCCTACGTCGCGCATGCCAACAACACCGATGAAGGCGCGGAGTACTTCATTGGATCCCTCACCAATCATGTTGAGTCTTGCATCACGCATCATCCTTTCAAATGGTTCGCTAGTAAAGAAAGAGCGGCCTCCGAATATTTGCATTGTATCATAGAGAATTTGCCATAATGCATCGCTTGCGAATACTTTGAGGATCGCAGATTCTAGCATAACGTCTTCTATCCCTTTGTCAATCAATCCTGCCGTCAAGTATGTGGTAGCATCCATTGCGTAAGAAAGAGCGCTCATATTGGCAATTTTATCTTTGACGAGAGAAAAAGAGGCGAGAGATCGCTTAAATTGTTTTCTTGTTGTGGCGTGATCAATGGCACGTTGCACACAGTATTTCGAAACTCCCGTACACATTGCACCAAAAGTGGTGCGCCCGTAGTCGAGGCATGTTAAGCAAACACGAAGTCCTCCTCCGATAGGCCCGAGGATATTTTCTTCAGGCACCTCGAGATCAGTGAACTCGAAATTCGTTGTTCGAGTGCCACGAATTCCTACCTTTTCGAGTCCTGGTTCGGTGATCTTCAGTCCAGGCATGTCAGGTGTCACTAGAAAAGCCGTCACTTTTTCTTCTTTCTTTCCATTTTGTGATTCGATTTCCGTTTTGGCCATAAGGGTGAGGACTTGGGCTATACTTCCATTTGTGGTCCATTGTTTTTTACCATTGATGCGGTACACTTTTTTCTCTGGGTCGTATATTGCTTTTGTTTCTATACCAGCAGCATCTGAACCAGCGTTGGGTTCTGTGAGGGAAAAAGCTGCAATTTTTTTTCCCGTTGATAGGTCTGGTAGCCATTTTTCTCTTTGTTCCTCATTACCAAAGAGGAGAATTCCTTTTAGTCCGATGCTTTGGTGGGCATTAGTGAAAACAGCGGTTCCTCCGCAACGTTCTGCAATAAACTCTATAGCTTGACAGTAAGCATTTTGACTCATTTCTAAACCACCGTATTTTTTGGGCACTGTCATTCCAAGGAGCCCTATGTCACCGAGACCACGAATCACTTCCTTTGGTATCATTGCATTTCTGTCGATGGAATTCGGATCAAGGTTTTTGTCGACGTAGTCTCTTAAATTGGAGAGAAATTGTTGGGTATTTTGCTGTTCCTCTTCGGATGTTGTAGGGTAGGGGAGGAGATGTTTGGAGTCTATTTTACCGAAGTAGAGCTGCTTTGCAAAAGTTGGTGATTTTTCGTCAGTAAATAGGAGTTCTTCTGCGAGTTTCTTTTGTTCTTCATCCATTGCTTGCTCCTTTTGATTACAACAATCCTATACCAGAAGGTAAATTTATTTTGTAATCGAATTCGTTGTTATACTCATCATGGCCAGTTTAAAATCTTTTTAATGCTGTATTAGTCAACGTCAAGGATCAATTCTTGTAATTTAAGATGGTCTGCAAGCCTTTTCAAGTCTTTATCATTATAGAGATTAGAATATTCACGTATCTGTTCACCATCTGAAGTTGTTGTTGTAAGCATTAATATGTTAATTGCTTGTTTGAATAGAGGCAGAAGACCGTGATAGTGTGCAAATTCCAAAATTTCATAAATAGGGATACTTTCCTTTCTATCTAATTTATCGGTAAGTTCATTGACCCCTAAGTAAATGCAATCAATAGCGGTTCGAATAACTTCATATGGTTGGCATAATTCTATTTGTTGCTCAATGGATTCTTTCATGGGACTCGTGAGTAAGTTCTGGAAGTACGGTCCACCGTAGATATTTAAAATCAGGCGGTGTACTTTAAGAGGTGTTCCCTCTTTGGAGATGATGGTAAAGTCACAGAATTTTTCAGATAGATAATGGCCATAGTAAACTTTACCAGGATAGTCTACATAGGGAAATTTTGCAGGAGGAATTGGATATACATTATAGTGACTACTTTTTAAAGAGATTTTGATTTCTTCAATTTTATCCTTGGTTTTAAAAAAACCATAATCTACGTAATGATTGGTTTTTGAAGTAGAGTAGTCTATTCCCACTGACGCATAGAGATTTTCTAAATGCTGCGATATATAGTCGAATTCTTTTAATACATCTTTTATATTTAAAGATCTGTAGTGTGTCAGGTCAATTGCTTTTGGAGAGGGATGAGTGAAATATACACCCTCAAACATATCAAAAGCTATACGCCTCACTTCATATCGTGTTGAAATAGCTTCAAGAGCCAGATTTCTAAAATAATCAACTGTTCTTTTTACTTCAGAAATTTTATCCTTATCCCCTTCGATCAATGCTTGACCTTTAACGACGACTATATCAAAAGACGGCGAGTGATTCTTTAATTTTTTTTCAGAAAATACTCGACAAAAATTAGCCCAAAAAAGGTTTTCGGTTTCTACGATTTTTTTGAAATCTTTTTTCTGTAAAGCACTATTACATTCTTTTAAATTTTGAGTTAGTGTGACACTTTGTATTAGTGTGGAACATCGTGAAAAAGCTGGGTGTTCAAAACTATTGTTATATGAAAAATGCCAGTTGGCAGGATTACCTATACTAAGATGAGGGTACATAATACGATCTTTTGTGTGTTCATTTTTTTAAAAAAAGTTTTATATGTAATTTATCACTATATGTTTTTTTTATAAAGTAAAAAAAAG